>JANMLN010000192.1:0-68175 GCA_031372565.1 Gemmatimonadota bacterium
GCTCTACGCCTGAGCGAAGCGACGGACCTGCTTTTCGCGAGAGACGCGGGTCCTTCGATTTGCTCAGCACGACAGCGGGGGGGTGCGGAAGAACGCTCCCGGCGCCTCCCACGGCACCTCCGAGCGGAACGCATCCGCCGCGCGCCGCAGCTGCACCAGCTCCCCGGCGGGGATCCGGTCGAGATTGCGGATCATCATCGCCATGCGCGGGTGATTCGCGAACCGCTCGCGGTGCCGCGCGAGGAAATCCCAGTAAAGGATGTTCACCGGGCAGGCGTCCTCGCCGCTCTTGCGCGACACGTCGTACGAGCAACTAGAACAATAGTTGCTCATGCGGTTGATGTACGCCCCGCTCGCCACGTACGGCTTCGACGCCATCACGCCGCCATCGCCCCAGGTGCCCATGCCGACCACGTTGGGCAGCTCCACCCACTCGTACGCATCGGTGAAGCCGGCCCAGAACCAGCGCGAGAGTGCTTCCGGGGTGACGCCGAGCAACGTGGCGATGTTGGCCTGCACCATGAGACGCGGGATGTGGTGCACGCGGCCATGATCGCGGACCGACCGCACCGTGTCGGCCAAACAGTGCATCCGGCAGGCCCCGTGGCTGCCCGTGCCAGCGTAGCCTGCTTCGCCGTCGGGGGCCCAGAACCAGAGCGGTAGCGTGCGGTCCGCGCCCAGCGCATTGGCGGTGCGCAGCCCCGGCATGAGCCGCCAGTAGATGCCACGCACGAACTCCCGCCAGCCGAGGATTTGGCGAATGAACCCCTCGGCGCTCGCGAGCGGTACCGCGCCGGCGCGATACGCGCGCTCGGCCCGCCGCACGACTTCGAGCGGATGCAGCAGCCCGACGTTGAGCGCGGAGGAGAGGGTGGAGTGCAGCAGGTCGGTCTCGCCCGCCTGCATCGCGTCCTCGTAGGGGCCGAACTCGGGCAGTCGTTCGGTGATGAACCGTTCGAGCAAAGTGAGCGCGTCGGCCCGGGTGACGGGCAGGCTGAACCCCTCGACCGAGCCCCATCGCCCCGACCAGCGCGCGACCTGGGCCATGACGTCGCGGGTGAGCGCGTCGGGAGTGAAGGTCAGGCGCGTCGGCGCTCCGCGCCCCTTGGGCCACGGCTTCCGGTTCTCCGCGTCGAAGTTCCAGGTGCCGCCGGTGGGCGTGCCGTCGGGCTCCATGAGGACGCCGTGCGTGCGGCGCAGCTCCCGATAGAACCACTCCATGCGCATCTCCTTGCGCCCCTCAGCCCACGCGTCGAAGGTGGCGCGAGGCGCGATGAACCCCGGATCCTCGCGTCGCTCGAACGAGATGCCGGCCTCGTTCAGGCGTGGCGCGAGTCGCGTGAACTCCTCGAGCAGCTGCCACTCGCGCGGTTCCGACGCCACGACGCGCCGCGCGCCATGCTCGCGCGCCGACTCGACGATCGCCTCTTCGTACGTGGTGGCGATGCGATGATCCACCCGGTAGCCGGCCGCGCGCAGCTCAGCCGCGAAGTGACGCATCGTGCTGAGAATGAGCACCAGCTTCTGTCGATGCCACGGCAGCTCGGCGCCCTTGGTGACCGATTCGACCAGCAGGACGACGACATCGGGACGCGGCGTGCGCGGAATGCGCGCCACGGCACGCGAGCATTCCCATGGCGCGATGAAGGTGACGGTCGGGCGCTGGGGACGTGCCACGCTGGTGTTCACCCCGTATCATGACCCGGATGCGACGAATCGTTCCCGCTTTCGTGCTGGCGGCCCTGGGGGCGGTGCAGCCCTCCGCGCTCTCGGCGCAACGGGTGGTGGGCCGCGTGCTCGAGTCGGACGGCCGGACGGGGATCACCGGCGTGGTCGTGTCGCTGGTGCAGGATTCGCTGCGCGTGGCGCCGGTGCTCTCGGGCGCAGATGGGAGATTTGCCCTGCGGGCGCCGGGTCCGGGGGTGTGGGTGGTGCGCGCCGACGCGATCGGGCGCGCATCGCAGCAGTCGACGGCGCTCGCGCTCGCGGCAACCGATACCGCGCGCGTGGAGCTGCGCTTTCCCCCGTTCGCGCCGACGCTCGATGCCGTGCGCGTGGTGGCGGAGCGCAGCTGTCGGCTGCGACCGGACGACGGCGACCGGATGGCCGAGGTGTGGCAGGCGATTCGGACGGCGCTCGAGGCCAGCAGCGCGACCGAGCGGGAGCGGCGGACGCCGCTGGAGCTCGAGGTCACGGACTACCGGCTCGACCTGTTCAAGCAGCGCACGAGCGCCATGAAGCTGACGCTCCGCAGTTGGAGCGGCGCGGGGTTCCTGTCAGCGCCTCCGGACGAGCTGGTGGCCCGCGGCTACGTGCGGCAGGTGGGGGATTCGGTGGCGTACTTCGCGCCGGACGCGAGCGTGATCACGTCGCCCTCGTTTCTGGCCACGCACTGCTTTCGCGTGGAGGAACGGGCGCCGATGTTCGGGGCGCGCCAGGTCGGGCTGAGCTTCCAACCGCTCACGACGCAGGCCGTGGGCGATGTGCGCGGCACGCTCTGGCTCGACGCGCAGAGCGCGGCGCTCCGCAAGCTGGAACTTGAGTACGTGGTGCCGGGGCGCACGTCGAGCTTGCCCAATGCGGACGCGAGCATCGAGTACGCGCGCCTCCCGAACGGGCGCTGGTTCGTGTCGCGGTGGATGCTCAACATGCCGGTGGTCCGCGAGATCGGGCCTGCGGTGGACGGCATCGCCTCTGTGGCCTTCTCGGGGTGGCGCTCGCGCGAAGGGTTGGCGCGCGCCATGAGCCTGCGCGATGCGCAGCGGTTGGCGCCGCCGGCGGTCGTCATGGGTCGTGCGATCGACAGCACAACGGGGGCGCCGATCGCCAAGGCGCGCGTGGTGCTCGAAGGGGTGGGCAGCACGGACACGGACTCGCTCGGGCAGTATCGGTTTGAGGTGCGGGACCCGTTCAGCATTCCGCTGCCGACGTCACTCTCGCTCGAGTCGCCGCGCGCCGGGGCGCTGGGGCTCGCGGCCCCGGTCCGCGAACTGGCGGTGGTGGCCGGGGACAGTGTGCGCGCCGACTTGTCGATTCCCGCCCCCGAGCGGGTACGCGACGCGCTGTGTGCAGTTGGCGGCGGCGCGAAAGTTCGTGGCGGGGTCGTTGTTGGTTTCGCCAAACTCGGAGAATATGGATCAGAGTTCCAAAATGACCTGAAAGTGGCGCTGTTATACGCTATTACTGACGCTAAATCACTCGATGATTCTGAACGAGCGATTCGACCCAGACCGGTGCGTGTGACCGCAGGCGGGCGCTTCGTGCTGTGCGGTGTACCGACCACCGGGTCGGCCTCCGTGCGCGTCACGTGGGGCGACGGTCGACACCACGATCACCCGCTCCCCGCCACCCGTGGTGCGCTCTCCGAGGTCCGCGTGGTTGTGCCGGCGGCGCTGCTGGAGTCGCCGTGACTCGTCGAGCGCCGCTGCCCCTCCACCGCGCTGCCCGTGCGGTCGCCACCCTGGCCGTGCTCAGCTGGGCGGCGGTGCCCGTGCGCGCCCAGGTCGTCCGCGGACGCGTGACCGAGGCCGACGGCCGCACCCCGGTCACGGGCGTGGTCGTCTCGCTCGTGCGCGGTGCCACGCGCGCGAGCCCTGCGCTGACTGCCGAAGACGGGTCGTTTCTGCTTCGGGCACCGGAACCGGGTGACTGGCGCGTGCGGGCCGACGCCGTCGGGTACGCCAGCGTGCTGGCCGGGCCCTTTGCGCTGCAGGTCGGAGACACGGCCCAGGCCGAGGTGCGGATGACCGATCGGGCCCAGGCGCTCGCGGCGGTGCGCATCGAGGGCGAAACGCGCTGTCAGCAGAACCCGCAGGATGGGCTGCGCACGGCACGCATCTGGGAGTCGATTCGCACCGCGCTCGATGCCAGCCGCGCGACCGAGCGCGAGCGCCGCACCCCGCTTGAGTTGCTCATTGCCGATCACCTGCTCGACATGGCGGGGCGCCGTCGCACCTCGCGCCGCATGACCGCCCGCAGTTGGAGCGGCGCCGGGTTTGAGTCACTCCCGGCGGAGGATCTCGCGGCCAACGGCTACATCCGCACCTCGGGCGATTCGGTCGACTACTTCGCCCCCGATGCGACCGTGCTCACGTCCAGCAGCTTTCTCGACGCGCATTGCTTTCGCGCCACCGAGCGCAAGCCGCTGTTCGGTCGGCGCGAGATCGGCCTCGCCTTCGAGCCACGCGCGGGTCACACGGTTCCCGATGTCGAAGGGAGCATCTGGCTCGACGCGGAGACGTCGCGCTTGAGGCAGATCGAACTCGCCTTTCGTGTCCCCGGGCGCGAGAGCCCGCTGCCGCTGGGGGGCGCGCGCATCGAGTACGAGCGGCTGCCGAACGGTCGCTGGTACGTCTCGCGCTGGTCGCTCCGCATGCCGATCCTGCGCGAGATCAAGGATGCGGCCACCGGGAGCACACGGCAGGTGTTGCTGGGCGGCCGCGAACGCGAGGGCGAAACCCGCGTGCTCACCGGGCGCGATACGCTCACCGCGCCGCGACCGGCCCTGCTCGCGGGACGCGCCTTTGACAGCACGACGGGGCGTCCGTTGGTGCGCACCGTGGTCCGCCTCGCGGGGGTTGGCGACGCGCTCACCGACGCCGATGGCCGCTACCGGTTCGCGCTGAACGACGCGCGCCTCGTCCCCTTTCCGGCGACGCTCACCCTCTTGGCGCCGCGCGCGGAAGATCTGGGCCTGCCGCCGCTCACGCACGAGGTCACGCTGGCCCCCGGAGACACGCTGCGTCGCGACTTCGCCATTCCATCGTTCGCACGCGTGCGCAACGCACTCTGTAGCGCGCTCGGCGACTCCGTGGCGACCAAGCGCCTGTGGGCGGGGGCGCTCGTCGGCAAGGTGATCGTCGACGAGACGCTGGCGCGCGTGGCCGATGCCACCGTGCGCGCCGAATGGGGGATCGACCTCGGCGCCGTGCCGTCCGATGGACGGCGCGGAGGCGTCCGTGCGCGCCAGGCGGTGGCCGATGCGAACGGCCGCTATGTGCTGTGCGGCCTGCCGTATGACGTGACGATCACCGTGACCGCGCAAGCGGGGAGCACGGTGGGTCCACCGATCGAAGTACGCCTGGTCGACGGGTGGATCGGTGAAGAGACGCTCTCCGTGCCGAACCTCGGGGCCCGACCGCCCGAGCGCTGAGGAGCGCCGGAGCGGTTGATCGCCTACGCGCGCATCAGCGACTTGGCCCGCTCACACACCTTCTCGACGGTGATGCCGAACTGGCGATAGAGCTCCTGATATGGGGCACTCGCGCCGAACCGTTCGATGCCGATGATCGCGCCGTTGTCACCAACCCACCGATGCCAGCTCATGGGGTGTGCGGCCTCGATGGCAATCCGCGGCACGCCGGCCGGCAGCAGGGCACTCCGTGCACTCGGTGACTGCGCCGCGAGCAATTCCATTGACGGCACGCTCACCACGCGCGCGCGAATGTTCTCCTTGGCAAGCCGGGCCTGCGCATCCACGGCAATGCTCACTTCGGACCCCGACGCCATGAGGACGACCTGCGGGGCGCCACCGTCGGCGTCACGCAAGACATAGGCGCCCTGCTGTGCGCCCGCGACCGCATTGAAGCCCGCCGACCGATCGAAGCACGGCAGCTTCTGGCGCGTGAGCACGATGGCCACCGGGCCCGTCGTGTGGGCAATGGCCGTGCGCCACGCTTCGCTCACTTCGTTCGCGTCGGCCGGGCGCAGCACGAGCAGGTTCGGAATGATGCGCAGCGACGCGAGGTGCTCCACGGGCTGGTGCGTCGGGCCGTCCTCGCCCAAGCCGATCGAGTCGTGCGTGAACACGTAGATCGCGCGCACCCCCATGAGCGCCGCGAGGCGAATGGCGGGGCGCATGTAATCGGCGAACACCAGGAAGGTGCCGCCATACGGGATGAAGCCGCCGTGCAGGACGAGGCCATTGAGGATGGCTCCCATGCCGAACTCACGGATGCCGAAGTGCAGGTTGCGTCCGGCAGGCGTTGCCCGCGTGAACTTGGGCACATCCTTGAGCATCGTGAGGTTCGACCCGGCGAGATCGGCCGAGCCGCCGATCAGTTCGGGCAACGCGGGCGCGATGGCATTGAGCACGATGCCGCTCGCGTTGCGACTGGCGATCGCGCCCGACTCCGGCGTGAAGCTCGGCAGGAGCGCCTCCCACCCGGCGGGCAGCGTGCCGGCCCAGCGGCGCTCGAGCTCGGTGGCCTCACCCGGGAACGCGGCGCGGTACGCCTCGAATGCGGCCTTCCACTGGTCCTGCATCGCGGTGCCACGCGTCCGTGCTTCGCGCATGTGGGCGAGCGCGTCGTCGGGAATGAAAAACGGTTCGGTGCTCGGCCAGTCGTACGCAGCCTTGGTCAGCGCAATCTCGCTGGTGCCGAGCGGCTCGCCGTGCGCCTTGGCGGTGTCCTGCTTGTTGGGCGACCCGAAGCCGATGTGCGAGCGGGTGACGATGAGCGTCGGTCGTGCGGGATCGGCCTTGGCCGCGGCAATGGCCGCGTCGATCGCCTCGAGATCGTTGGCATCGGCGATGTGCAGCACCTGCCAGCCGAGCGCGGCAAAGCGCGCGCCCTGATCGTCGGAGCAGGTGAGATCGACGGCGCCGTCGATGGTGATCCGGTTGTCGTCCCAGAAGACGATGAGGCGGCCCAGGCCGAAGTGTCCGGCAAAGCTCGCGGCCTCGTGGGAGACGCCTTCCATGAGGTCGCCATCGCCGGCAATCACATAGGTCCAGTGGCGCACCACCGCATGACCGTCGCGATTGAACGTGGCGGCGAGGTTGGCTTCGGCCATCGCCAGACCGACGGCCGTGGCGAGTCCCTGGCCGAGCGGGCCGGTCGTGGTTTCGACACCGGGGGTGTGGCCGACTTCGGGATGGCCCGGCGTGGGGCTTCCCCACTGACGGAAGTTCTTGAGGTCCGCGAGCGAGAGCGCGTAGCCCGTGAGGTGCAGCAGGGCGTACTGCAGCATGCTGGCGTGGCCCGCCGAGAGCACGAAGCGATCGCGGTCGGGCCAGTGCGGGTCCGCCGGATTGTGGCGGAGGTGCTTGGTGTAGAGGCGATACCCGAGTGGCGCGAGCGCCATCGGGGTGCCTGGGTGGCCGGACTCTGCCTTCTGCACCGCATCCATCGCGAGGGTGCGGACGGTGTTGATGCAGAGAAGGTCGAGTGACGTCTGGGTGGCCATGCGGGAGGCGCGCCCCTCTTTCGATTGCGAGGACGAATGCAGCGAACTAGCGGATCAACTCCTCGATCTCGGCGGCCTTGCAGTTCTTCTCGTGGCCAGGGTACGCGTGGCCGCAGTGCAGGCAGTGCTCACCGAAACCGGTGCGCTTCCAGATGAGGTAATACATGGCGCGCTGGAGGTTCGCGATCTTCTTGTCGGTATCAGGCGTGCTCATGCGGGGACTCCGGGGCGGTGGTGGGGCGGGTGGGCCAGAGCGACGCGCTCGGAACGTCCAAGACGGCGTCGGAGCGGCGACGAGTAAGGTATCGGTCGGGGGCGCGCTTCGCGATGCCTGCGGGAGCGGGACCTGCCCGTCAGGCCGGGCGGGTACGCGCCATCATCCGTTCGGTCAGGACGGTCGTCACCGCCATGATCGTCTCTTGCGGGTTCACGCCGAGCGCCGTGGGCAGGAACGACCCGTCGAGGACGTAGAGCCCGCGCACGCCGTGCCGCTCGCCGTCCGGGGTGACGCCGCTCGTGCGCGGATCGGTGCCCATGCGCGCCGTGCCGTTCACATGCGCGCTGAACAGGGTCAGGTCGTTGGGCGCCGTGGACGCCGAGCGGATCTTGGCCAGGTCGGCTTCGGTGCGCACCCGCACGGGGGAGGTGTGCAGGGTGACGGCTTCGCGGGCGCCATTGGCCAGGTGCAGCCGAGCCGCAGCCACGATCCCTTCGGTCACGTGCTTGGCGTCGGCCGCGCCGAGGGTGTAGCGGATGTCGCTGCCGCTCTCGCCGCGCGGCTTGACGCTGCCGTTGGAGCGCTCGCGGTCAGCACCGTCGCGGGTGAGCGCGATGATCGTGCCGACGTTCCGGAACTGCGTCATGAACTGGCGATGCTCCGCGCCGTACCCGGCCGTGGCGGCCGAGGCGATGGACGGGTGCATGGGCGGATTCTCGATCCAGAAGCCGTACCCGTTCGGGTCCGACTGGCTGAATTCGTCGCAGATGCTGGAAAGCGGGATGCCGGCGGCGCCGTACATCTCGCGGTCGTAGATGGCGGAGACGGCGGTGGTGGGGTGGACGCGCAGCCACTGCCCCACGCCGCCGCCACCCAGCCCCGAGCGCTGCAGGATGAGCGGCGTCCCGATGGCGCCGCCGCTCAGGATGACGATGCGGGCGTCGATCGTGTGCTCGCCCGTGAGCGCCCCGGTGACCGGATCTCGGCGGCGCACGGTGACGCGCTTGCGCGGCACACCGGCGCTGTCGGGGCGCACGTCGAGCTTGACCACCGACGCGTCGGCGATGAGTGTCGCCCCGGCCTTGAGCGCGCGTGGCAGCCAGACCATGAGCGCGCCCTGCTTGGCGTCGTAGCGGCACCCGGCGCTGCAGAAGCCCGATCGCACACACCCCTTGGCGTTGATCATGGCGCTGCGAGCGCGCCAACCAAGCTTGGCCGCACCGTCGAGGGTGAGGCGATTGTTGGGGGAGTGCGCCTCGTCGGGGACGACCCGCGCGTGCACCTCCTGCTCGATGCGCTCGAAGACCGGGCGCATCTCGGCCGGCGACATCCCGGTGACGCCATGGCGCGCCGCCCACTCCTCGAGCACGTGGTCGGGGGTGCGCAGCATGATGAGCCAATTGACCGTCGTGCCGCCGCCCACCGTGGCGCCCTGGAAGAGCGAGACCGCCTGATCGCGCGAGGCGCGCAGTCCCTGGTCGGCGAAGAGGCGCTCGGTACCGATCGCTTCCTGCTCGTCGAAGGCGTCTCCCTGCACGAGGGAGCCCTCTTCGAGAATGGTCACCTGATAACCGGCTTCCGCGAGTCGGGCCGCCGCCACCGAGCCGCCCGCACCCGAGCCGACCACCAGCACGTCGGTGGTGGTGGGCAGTGTGTCGGCGGGCACGATGAGATGCCGCGCGCCGATCAGCGGCGGTGCTGCCATGGGATTCGCCACGCGCGCGATGGGCTCATCGTCGGACGGCGACCCGGCCATCGCGCCCTCCCACGAGACGCCCGGCGTTCGCTCGAAGAGCGGCCCGCGATACCCGATGTCGCGCTGCGCGGCCGGGGAGCCGTAGTAGGCGAAGAGCACCAGTCGGCGCACCGACTGGGCAATGGTGCGGAGGGGGGCGACGCGCGACGCGAGCCACCCGTCGAGGAACCGGTCCTGCGCCTCGGGGGTGCGGCGGTGGAACGGCGTCGGGTTGCCCGTGGTGAGCAGCGCGGCGAGCCCCGAGCCGAAGATCGAGAAGGCGAGCGTGAGGTCGCCCGCGATCAGGGGGGGCATGCGCGCGATGCGTCGCTCGACGACGTCGGTCAGGGCGACGGCGGCCGGCCCCGGTTCGAAGGCCACAGGGACGATCCGGCGGGCGGCGGCATCGAGGGTGGCGCGCTGGCGGGCAGAGAGCGTAGTCACGCGGGAAATCGTCGCCCGTGGAACGGCAAAAGTCCATGCCCCGCAACGGGTTCGCGAAGGCGTAACGCGCTCTTTCCGCGCCCCGTGGCAGGGGTGATATTGGCAGGGTAGGCCCCTGAGCGTCCTCTCTTCGGAGACCGATGAGCACTATCGGCGGCGGCGAAAGTACCGCGCTCTCGCGCGAACTCGCCGACTTCCTGATCGAGTTCTCGATCGCGTTGCACAAGAACGCGATCTACCCTGCGGGCCATCCGCTCCTGTCGCAGGCGGTGCGCGGGCTGCTGTCGCGCATGGGGGCGTTGCTCAAGGAAGAGCGGGCGACGCTGTCGATCGGCGTTGCCCGCCGCCAGCTCATCATCGAAGGGGTCGCGACCGACCCGAACCATCCGCTGCTGCGTGAGCTCGCCCAGCGGCTGCATCGGCACCAGCTCGGCGCCGTGCGCTTCTCGGCCGGCATCACCAACGACGAGCTGAGCGATTTCCTCGCGACGGTGGCCGTGGATGCGTCGCGGATGGAGCTGCCGCTGGGGCTCGGCGATCCCGAAGTGCTCCAGCAGTGGCCGCACGCGCGGCTCTTTCCGCTGACATTCGAGCAGCTCGAACTGCTCGATGACGACGGCAGCGAGGACGACGACGATCTGGACGGACGGAGCGCGGGCGGCGCGCGCTCGGCCGCGCTCTGGATCGGCCTCGCGCGCGCGGCACTGGCCAAGGAAGTGGCCAGCGATGAGGAGCTGCCGAGCACCGACCCTGTGGTCGTGGCACAGGCGATCGACGACCACGGCAAGGACGTGGCGTACGACCAGGTGGTGGTGGGCTACCTGCTGCAGATCGCCGAGGAGCTCAAGAGCAAGCAGGGGAAGGAAGCGGCGGCGCTGCAGAAACGCATTTCGCGCCTGGTGGCATCACTCAACCCGGCCACGCTGCAGCGGTTGATGGACATGAGCGGCGACACGGTGCAGCGGAACAAGTTCGTGCTGAACGCCACGGCCGGGATGTCGGTGGACGCGGTGGTGGACATCGTGCAGGCGGCGGCGGACACCTCGCGGCAGACGATCTCGCACTCGATGATGCGCTTGCTCACCAAGTTCGCGGCGCATGCGGAAATGGGGCAGGACGTGGTGCGTCCGCAGATGGACGAGGCGCTGCGCGAGCACGTGCAGCGGCTGATCGGCGAGTGGTCGCTGGACGACCCCAATCCGGATGCGTACCGGGTGGCGCTCGAGGGGATGGCCAAGGCGTCGCCGATGTTCTCGGGGGTCGACCGGTATCCCGCGGAACCGCGGCGCATGGTGGCGATGTCGCTCGAGGTGCAGAGCGCGGGTGATGCCGTCTGGCGCGCCGTGGACGGCCTGACGCAGAACGGCGAGTTGGGCGTGGTCTTCGATCTGGCCGATCAGGCGCTGGAGAGCTATGCGCGCGACTCGATGCTCGAGTACATCGCGACCCCCGAGCGGCTGCACGCGCTGCTGGCGGCGGACAGCTTCGACCTGCCCCTGCTGGAGCGCGTGGTGACGCGCCTCAAGCACGCGGCGGTGGAGCCGTTGCTCGACACACTCGAGATCGCGGACGATCGCAAGGCGGGCGCGCTGGTGGAGCTGCTGGCCTCGGTCGGCATGGAGGCGGCGTCAACGATTCTGGTCCGGCTTCCCCTCTCGCGCTGGACGACGCAGCGGTTGCTGCTCGTGACCATTGCCCGGTTGCCGGTGTGGCCGGACGGGTTCACGCCGCTGGACTATGCGCGGCATCCCGATGCACCGGTGCGGCGCGAAGCGCAGCGGATGATGTTCAAGGAGCCGATCCTGCGCGACGAAGGGATCAAGATCGGGCTGCTGGATGGCGACGAGCGCAACGTGTCGAATGCGCTGGGCGCTGCGGCGCGCGGCTGTCCGCCGGATGCGGTGCGCATCGTGATGGAGCGGATCGACGACAACTCGCTGTCCGAAGCGATCAAGCCGCTGGCGGTCAAGGTGGCGGCGAGCACGCGGAGTCCGTCGCTGCTGCCGTGGCTGCTGGCGCGCGTGGAGGGCAAGAAAGGGCTGTTCGGCCGCCGCCTGGCCGAGACGACCCCGCTGATGCTGGCCAGCCTCGAGGCCATCGCGCAGTTCTACGCCGATCGTCCCGATACGGCCGACGTGCTGGCGCTGGCGTCCAAGTCGCGCGACGACGAGGTTCGTACAGCCATGACGCGCCGTGCGTCGGTGGCCATGCGCGCGATCCAGGACCCGACATGACCCCGGCCGCGATCTTTCTCACGAACTTTGCGCAGGCGCTGAGCACGATGGTGCTCTACCGCGACGGGCATCCGGCACGCGAGCGTGCAACGGACAAGGCGTACGGGCGGCTGCGCGACCTCCAGTCCAAGGACGTGAAGCCGCTCTTCTCGTTCCTCGGCAACGAGGTCGTGTACGGCAACGTCTCGATGCGGGAGTTGACGGACTGGGACTGGGGGACGCGGCTCGCCAATGCCGGGATCCAGCGGCTCGAGTTCGAGCCGGACGTGACGCGCGAGGATTTCGAGTATTTCCTCAGCGACGTGCTGGCGCGGCTCACGATGCAGGCGATCGACACGGCGGGAACGCGCACGGAGCGGCGTACCGGGATCAAGTTCGGCGCGATTGGCGTGCGGGGCGAGCAGGGGACGCTCAAGCCCGAGTCGCAGATGCTGCCGACCGCCACGATTGCCTACACGCTGGGCGAGGAAGCGGAGACGATCCGCTGGATGCACGACGAGGTGATGACCAAGGGGGAACTGCCGCTCATGGAAGCGGAGACCGTCGTGCGGTCACTCTCCATGGCGATGCACGGCGACAACCAGATCGTCATTCCGCTCCTGCAGCTGCGCGAGTTCGACGAGTACACCACGACGCATTCGCTCAACGTCTCGGTGCTGAGCATGGCGCTTGCCGAGTTCATGGGGATGGGCGCCAAGGACGTGCGCTCCTTTGGCGTGGCCGGGCTGCTGCACGACCTCGGCAAGGTGCGTATCCCCAAGGACATCCTGAACAAGCCGGGCAAGCTGTCGGACGCGGAGTTCGCGGTCATGCGCCGACACCCGGTGGATGGCGCCAAGATCATCGTGGAGAGCGACCGGCAGCTGGACATCGCGGCGATCGTCGCCTACGAGCACCACATCATGCTCAACGGCGGCGGCTACCCCAGCATGCGGTTCCGCCGCGACACGCATCAGGCGAGCAAGATCGTGCATGTCTGCGATGTGTATGACGCGTTGCGCACCAACCGTCCGTATCGCGAGGCGTGGGACGCGGAACGCGTCGTGAGCCATATCCAGAAGGGCGCGGGGCACGACTTCGACCCCGACGTGGTCAAGGCGTTCACCGGGATGATCAACACCTGGGAGAAGCGCGTGGCGGTGGTCGACGAGAGCATGGAGCTCAAGGCGCCGTCGGCGGATCCGCACGCGGACCGCCAGCCGATCGCGCCGGGGGCGGCGCCACCGGTGCTCGCGCCGCCACCGCCGCCTCCCCATTCTTCCTGACGTCGCCTGGACGCGCGACCCTGCCTCGCCACACGACCCACCGTCTCTCGAGCATTCCATGGCCAATCACGCAAACGACAAGAAGGGCGCCGCCGCTGTCGACGCCGAGCCGACCCCCGAAAGTCTCGACGCCGTGCGGGATATCCTCTTCGGTGGCCAGATGCGGACCGTCGAGACGCGCCTGCGCAACATCGAGGACCGGTTCCAGCAGGAGTTGGAATCGCTGCGCGGCGAGTTCCAGAAGCGCGCGGCCGAACTCGACCAGTTCGCGAAGAAGGAGACGCAGGCGCTGCACGAACGGGTCGCGGCCGAGAACGATGCGCGCGTACAATCGCTGCGCGAACTGGCGGGCGAAGTGAAGGACGCCTTCAAGCAGGCGAACCAGCGGCATGTCGCGCTCGAGCAGAGCACCTCGCTGTCCGATGCCGAGCTCCGCGATCAGCTCATCGCCCAGGCCAAGGCCGCCGCCGCCGAACTCAACCGGATTCACGAGAAGCTCTCGGCCGAGCTCGCCAAGTCGCACGCCGATCTCTCGCACGCGAAAACCGACCGCAGCCAGATTGCGGCGTTGCTCGGCGAGATGGCACAGCACATCGCGAACAACGCCGGCACGCCCAAGGGTCAGAAGGGTTAGCGGATGGCTGATGTGACCGCGGCGTCGCGCGCGAGCGACGTGCCCCGCGGCACGGGCGCGGAGGCCACACTCACGCCACCGAGTGTGCCACTCGTGGACGGCGCACCGGTGCCGCTCGCGCCGTCGGCAGCGGCTGGGTCAGCCACACCGGCCGCCGACCCGCGCACCGTCGAGCTCGCCGAGCTTCGCCGATTGTTGTTGGGCGCAGAGCAGGCGCGACTCGACGAGCACGACCGGCGCATCCGCGACAACGAAATGAGTCCCGAGCACCTGGCATCACGACTGCCCGAGGCCATCGTGCTGCGCGCAGGTCAGGACAAGCAGCTCGCGCGCGCGCTCGCGCCCACCGTGGAAGCGGCCATCAGCGAGTCGGTGCGGCGGAAGCCGGGTGAATTCGCCGACGCGATCTTCCCCGTGCTCGGTCCCGCCATCCGGAAGGCGATCGCGGAGACGATGGCCGAGTTGGTGGGGTCGATCAACCGGGCGATGCAGCACTCGTTCTCGGCGCGCGGGCTCTCGTGGCGCATCGAGTCCTGGCGCACCGGTGTGCCGTATGCACAGGTGGTCATCAAGCATGCGCTTGTCTATCGCGTCGAGCAGGTGTTCCTGGTGCACCGCGAAACGGGGCTCCTCCTCGCGCAGGCGCATCCGCCGCACCTGGAGGTGCCCGACGCCGATCTCGTGAGCGGCATGCTCACGGCCATCCGCGATTTCGTGGGCGATTCATTTGCCGGCGAGAAAGAGGTGGGCGGGCTGCGCACGTTCAGCGTGGGCGAGCTGACCGTGATGGTGGAGCAGGGACCACGCGCGCTGCTCGCGGCGGTCGTGCGCGGGCAAGCGCCGGAGTCGTACGTGCGTCGGTTACAGGAGACGATCGAAGGGGTACACGCGCAGTTTGCGAGTGTGCTCGCGGACTTCGACGGCGATACAGCGCAGTTCGGCCCGGTGCAGCCGTTGCTCGAGGATTGCCTCGTGACCGTGCTCGCGACCGATGCACCGGCGGGCACGAAGGTGAACACGACGCCGTATCTGATTGCGCTTGGTGCCGTGGTCGTGCTCACGCTGGCGTGGAGCACCTGGCAGACGATGCGCTGGTCGCGCGTGATCGGTGCCTTGCGCGCGACGCCGGGGATCGTGGTCATGGAATCACAGCGCGGGTGGCGGACGCACACCGTGCGCGGGCTGCGCGATCCGGATGCGATCCCGCCCAATGCGTTGTTCGCGTCGGCCGGCTACGACAGTGTGCGCGTCGAGCAGCAGTGGGAACCGTACCTCTCCCTGGAACCGTCGCTAGTGTTGAAGCGTGTGCAACGTCGACTCGGCGCTCCGCAGCCCGGCACCCCCACGTACTCGCTTCGCGGCGACACGGTGGTGGTGGGTGGTGCGATCGATGCGGCGTGGTTGGCGCGGGTGGCGCGGCGTACCGGTTGGCCGGCGGGGGTGGCGACCGCGGACGTTCGCTCGGCGGAGCCGATCGTGCCGGCGTCGCTTGCCGCGGTCGCCGACTCGATGACGTCGGTGCGGGTGCTCTTTGCGGCAGGGTCATCGGAACTGGACGGCGCGGCGCGGTCCGCCATACGCAGTGCGGCGCGACAGGCGCGACAGGTGGCCGTGGCGCTGGCCGCCGATGGTGTGGTCGCCACGGTGACACTGGCCGGTCGCGCCGACGTGACCGGGACCGAGGCGACCAATGCAGCGCTCAGTCGCGAGCGCGCCGACCGCGTTCGTGGCGCGCTGGATGCCGCACTGCGCGACGGCGCGGCCAAGGGGCCGGTCGTCCGCTTCGATCCGCGAGGACTCGGGACCGCCGAGCCGATCGCCGCCGGCGATTCCGTGGCTCGCGCTCGGCTGAATCGCAGCGTATCGTTTGGCATTCGCCTCGTGATCGACGCCCTGTCCGGAGCCCGGCCGCAATGATCCAGAAGAAAGTGTGCATGGTCGGGGTCTTCGGCACCGGCAAGACCAGCCTCGTGCAGCAGTACGTGCACACGAAGTTCACCGACAAGTACCACAGCACGGTGGGGGTCAAGATTGACCGCAAGGTCGTGAACGTCGACGGCACCGATATCACGCTCGTCCTGTGGGATCTGGCGGGCCGCGACCCGCAGCAGGATGTGGGCTCGAGCTACCTCAAGGGGGCGCACGGCGTGATCTACGTGGGCGACGGGACACGCCGCGAGACGGTGTCGGAGCTGGACGACTTGCTCCGCGTGGCGACCGCGGCGGCCGGGCCCGTGCCAAGCGTGACAGCGATCAACAAGATCGACCTCACGGAGCAGTGGGCACTCACCCCCGAGGACTATCAGGCGCTGGTCAAGCGCGGCGGGCTGTTCCGCACGAGCGCCAAGACGGGTGAAGGGGTGGAGGCGATGTTCCTGCAACTGGCACGCTTCCTCACGGTACCGAAGGCGGGCGCATGAGCGCGATCTTCAGCGGCGGCATCGACGTCTTCGGTCTGTCGGACGTCGGTCGGAAGCGTACGCGCAACGAGGATCACTTCGTGATCGCGACGTTGCGCAAGGAGATCCTGCTGCGGCAGAGCAATCTCGCGGACACCTCGGTGTTTGACGCGGCGCGTGGTGTCGAGGCGCAGCTGTTGGCGGTGGCTGATGGCGTGGGCGGGCAGGCCGGCGGGGACGTGGCGAGTCGCACGGCCGTGACCGCGCTCGTGGGGTACCTGAATACCACGATGACCTGCTTCAACAATCTCGACGTGGATGCGGAGCACGAGTTTCTGGAGAAGCTCGAGGCCGGCGTGCACGCGGCACACCAGCAGGTGCGCGACGCGCACGGCCGCGACAGCCGCCCGCCGGCGACCACACTCACGATGATCACGCTGCTCTGGCCGCGCGCGTATGTGGTGCATGTGGGCGATAGCCGGGCGATGTACTTGCACAACGGGTGGCTGCGTCCGCTGACGCGCGACCAGACGATGGGCGAGGCCATGGTCGATGCCGGTGCGATGACCGAGGAGCAGGCCGCGCGGTCGTCGCTCTCGCAGACGCTGTACAGTGCGTTGGGCGCACAGGACATGTTGCCGAGCGTGGGGCTCGTGGACTTTGCGGCGGGCGACGTGCTGCTGATGTGTTCGGATGGCCTGACCAAGCACGTGAACGATACGCGGATCAGTGAAGTGCTGAGCCAGCCGTGGACCGCGGAGATGATGACGAAGACGCTGGTGCAGGACGCGCTCGAGGGTGGGGGCAGCGATAACGTGACGGTGATCGTGGCGCGGATGATCGGGTAGCGTTGGCTAACACGATGTAGCACAACAACTTGCACAAGAGGTGTGCAAGTTTTCGATCGACCGACGTCTCCTTGGCGTCCCACCAACCCAAGGAGTTCGTCCCATGCGTACATCCGTTCTCACCCTCGCGCTGGCCGGCGCGTCCCTCGCTCCGCTCGCCGCACGCCACGCCGACGCGCAGGGCATTGTCATCGATCGTCCGCCGTCGTGCGGTCCCACCCAGAACTGCGGTTTCGTACCCGGAGTGCCGCAGGTCGAGCGCGCCTCCAGCACGGTGCGCATCGACCTGGTCAACGGGGTCGCGCGCTACGAAGTCACCGAGACGTTCATCAATCGCGGCGGTCGCGTCGGCGAAGCCGACTACCTCTACCCGATGCCCAAGGGCGCCGCGTTCCAGGACCTCAAGCTCTCGATCAACGGCGAGCTGGTCAGCGGCGAAACGATGAACGCCCAGCAGGCCCGCCAGATCTACGAGCAGATCGTGGCCAAGCAGCGTGACCCCGCGCTCGTGGAATGGATGGGCTATGGCCTGCTCCGCACGCGCATCTTCCCGATCGCACCCGGTGAAGAGAAGAAAGTCGTCGTGCGCTTCTCGCAGGTGGCCGAACGCGAGGGCGATGCGCTGCGGCTCGACTACTTCCGCGGGCCCACGACCAACGGGCCGCGGGAACGCTCCAACGCCGCACCGACCGGCCGCATGCGCTTCGTGCTGTCGTACAGCAACGACGCCCCGTACGGCCGTCCCTACTCGCCGACGCACGACGTGAATCCGCGACGCGAAGGCGACAAGCAGGTGGTGGACATCGAAGGCGGCGCGCGCGAACTCACGGTCCTGCTCCCGGTGCGCACCGCCCGCGACGCCGCGATTGCCATGTTGCCGCAGGCCGAAGGTGGCGACGGCCGCTATGCCCTCGTGACGCTCACGCCCCCCGTCATGAACGCGCGTCGCACCCCGCGCGACATGACGTTCGTGATCGACATCTCGGGCTCGATGAGCGGGCGAAAGCTCGAACAGGCCAAGGCGGCCGGCCGCCAGCTGCTGGCCACGCTCGGCGAGGGGGACCGGTTCCGCATCGTGCCGTTCGCCAGTGATGTGCGATCGTTCCGCGATGGTTGGAGCGATGCCACCAGGGATGAATTAGGGGCAGCACGCAACTATATCGATGGCCTCGAAGTGGCGGGCGGCACCAACATCATCGGCGCGCTCCGCGAAGCCACCCGGCTGCCCAGTGCGGACGGACGGCTGCCGATCGTCATCTTCATGACCGACGGTGCGCCCTCCGTGGGCGAGCAGCGGCCTGCCGTGATCGCCGACTCGGCGCGCGCATGGCGCGGTGGTCGTCGTATGTTCACCTTCGGGCTCGGGAGTGATGTCAACGTGTCGCTGCTCGAGCAACTCGCCCTCTCCGGGCGGGGTACCGCACAGTTCGCGCGTCCAGAGGAGGATGTCGAGCGCATGGTCGGGATCACCGCGAGCCGCCTGATGGCGCCGATCGTCACCGACCTCCGCATCCATGCGGAGGGGGTGCGACTGCTGCGCACCATGCCGCAGGACGCGCAGGATCTCTTTGCGGGCCAGGACCTCGTGGTGCTCACGCAGTACGAAGGGACCGGGCGCGGTACGATCGTGTTCGAGGGGCGTACGTCGAGCGGCCCCGTGCGGTGGACGCAGAACGTGAACTTCCCGGACCGCGAGACGGGCAACGCCTTCGTGCCACGCCTCTGGGCCACGCAGCGGATAGGCTGGTTGGCAGCGGAGAAGCGCCGCACCAACACGACCGAGCTCGACAGCGAGATCCGCGGCCTCGGCGAGAAGTTCGGCATCCCGACCGAGTTCACCTCGTACCTGGTGCTCGAGCCCGGCATGGTTGCCAACCAGCCCGGCCTCATGGGCGACGTCCGTCGGGAAACGGTGAACCGCGTCGGCGCTGGCGCCGCTGCGGCAGCCGCTCCCGCGATGGGAGCCGAGTCGCGGTTCGACATGGCGAAGGCGGCATCGGCGCAGCGCGCGACCAAGAGCCTGGCCGCACTCGACGACGCGTCGAACAGCATGGGCAGCGCAGACAAGAAGATGCGCTCGGGCTCGGGCCGCACCTTCGTGCTGCAGGGCGACAGCTGGACCGACACGCGCTATCGCCGCGATGCGAAGCTGGCCGTCATCAAGGTGAAGGGCTACGGCGAAGCGTACTTCGCCCTGCTCCGCGCGCTCCCGCAGCTCAAGGACGCGTTTGCGCTCGGTGACAAGGTGACCATCGTCGGAAAGGGACTCGTGCTCGAGGTGGCCCCCGATGGGGCGGCCGTGCTCGTCAGCGCGGATCTCGACCGGGTGCGCAAGGCCATCGAGTGAGTGCTGACGTCGAGCGTCTGTTCAAGACCTATCACGTGACGCTCGTGCGGTACCTGACGCGGCGTCTGGGCGATCGCGACTGGGCGGAGGAAGTGGCTCAGGAAACGTTCGTCCGGGCGCTGCGACAGGAGACCATCATGAATGAACGCGCCTGGATCTTTGCCGTGGCGACCAATCTCGTGCGCGATGAGGCTCGCAAGGATGCGCGGCGGCGGCGTCACCTCGAGCTGCTCCGCGCAGAAGCCGAGCAGGATGCTGAACCGGAACCCGAAGGCCTATCGGCTGAACGCGCCGAGGAAGCGGCGATGGCGCGCACGGCGCTCGACGCACTGGCTGAACGCGACCGGAACGCATTGTTGATGAAGGAAGAAGGGCTCGACTATCACGAGATTGCCGCGGCGCTCGATCTGTCGTTCGGGAGCGTGGGCACCACGCTGGCCCGTGCGCGCCGCAGGCTCGCCGAAGCGTACGAAGCGCTCCAACGCGAAGGAGGACGCGGCCATGCCGCCAGTTGATGAGGGGATGATCCACGCCTGGCTCGACGGCGCCCTGAGCGCCGATGAGGCCGCGCGGATCGAAGCGCTGGTGGCGAGCGATCCCGCGTGGAGCGCAGCGGCCGCCGAAGCGCGCGGTCTGATGGCCGCGAGTTCGCGCATTCTGTCGTCGCTTGATGCGGTGCCGGCCAACGTGCTGCCTGCCTCGATTCCCACCGTGCGTGCAGCGCACGAAGCGCCACGCGTGACAGCAACGCCAAGGGTGACGACGCGTCGGTGGCGCACGCCACAGTGGGCAGCCGCGGCCACCCTTGTGATGGCCGTTGGCGCCGGCGTCTTGTGGCGCAGCACGCCGGAAGCGGAGCGGCCAGCGGTCGCGATCGCCACCGACGCGTCCAAGAGCGCTCCCGGCGCATCGGTCGCACCGGCCGCGTCGACCGCGCCAGTCGCGCCAGTCGCGCCAGCCACACCGAGCGTTGCCGCGCCCGCCGCTGGCCGTGCGAACGCGACGGAGCTCGCGAAGCTGGAGCAACGCGAAGCTCCCGCGGCAGTGGCGACGCGCGGTACGGCATCACCTGTGGCCGCGGCACCGAGCATGCCCACCGAGGCGATCGCTCGTTCAGTACCCGAACCCGCCGCAAAGGCAGCCATGGCCGAGGCGGTGGCGGACGAGCGGGCAGAGAATGCGGTCGCGCTCACGGCGCGGGCACGCCGTACCGACGCGCCGATGGCCGCACGTGCGATGGCTGCCCCGGCTGCCGCAGCTACGATGGGTGCCATGGACGCGGCGGGTGCGAGCCAGTCGGTACGCGTGGTCACCCCCGTGTGCTGGACCGTGCGGTTGAGCGGCTGGACCCCACCGCCAACTTTCGTGGCACCGATCGGCGTCCTGCTGGACTCGACGCGCGCTGGCTCGGCACGCGAGGCGGTCGCGCTTATTGGGGGGGAGGCCCCGCCCGCCGCCAAGGGGCAGTGGACCGAGACGGCCGATTCGCTCCGCGTGACGGTTGATCGCGTGGTGCTGGGTTACACGCTGCGCGTGGCAATGGCGCGCAGCACGATGGCGGGCCGTGCTGCACTCGGCGACGCGGCGACACCGCTCAAGGCCACCGCCACGGCGACGATGCTGCCGTCGCGGTGCGCGGTGCCGTAGGACCGACCGCCGCGCGACCCCAGCTGCCGCGGGCTACACGCTCTCTTCGAGCTCCAGTGCCAGCGCTTCGGCCGCGGCCGCATCATCGGCCAGGCCCGCCGCCGCCATGAACTGCTGGTAGGCGCCGATCGCGTAGGCCTGCAACTGGTCGATGTTGACGAGTGGCTGCGGGTAGTCGAACGTGGCGACGGTACCGAGCACGTTGGGGAGGTGGCGTTCGAAGGTCTGCTGCACGATGGCGCGCATGCCATGGTCGGCGGCACACGCGTCGGCCACGAAGTGGATGCCGAACGCCACATGGCGCCCTTCGTCGCGGCGGATCAGCCGGAACCCTTCCTGCAGACCCGGGAGCCATCCGCGCAGCGTGAGCGCCTCGTGCGCGCCGCGATACCCCGTACGCGCGAGCATCGCTTCGACCACGCCCATGTAGTGGGTGATCGCTTCGAGGAAGGTCGCGCGCAGGAGCACGGGGTCCTCTTCGCGCCGAAGCCGATCGGCCACGGCCGCGAGGTCATCGATGAGCACCTGCTGCGGCGGCCCAGGGAGGAACCGCTCCATGTCGACCGCATCAGGGCCGAGCACTTCCTTCACATAGCGATCGAAGAACTCGAAGTGCTTGGCCTCTTCATAGACCTGCGACGTGAGGAACATCTCGACGTCGAGGCCCGCCTTCGTGCGCGCGGCAGCGCCCAGGTACGGCGCGAGCGTGGTGGTGACGGATTCTTCACCAGCGTGGAAGAGGGCGATCAGCTGCAGGATCTGCGTGGCCGCATCGATATCGGCGTGCTCGGTCTTGATGCGCTCCCACTGCGCAATGTCGGCGCGCAGGTCCACGGCGGCGGGGTCCCAGGCGAGCCGCTTGGAGTTGGTGTAGAGCTGGAAGTACTTGGAGCGGGACTGCGCGAGGGAGAGCGGCATGGCGAGCTCCTGAAAGGCGTACGGGAGGAATGCTACAAGCGCGCAGCGCGCGATGCGTCCGCGGCGTATCGCGGCATCTACACCGCTTCGTCCGGAAACGCGGTGGGCACCAGTCGGGCCGCGCCCACCAGTGCCTTGGCCGCGCCCACATGCAGCAGCAGCGTCGTGAGTGCACCCGTCAGCTTGACCTGGCCCATGGTCACGGCGGTGACCGCGTCGAGCGACCCGGTCACGATCAACTTCCACGTGACATACGGCGCGCGCAACGTGAAGGGCGCCGTGACGGCCGCAGGGTCGATGAGCATGGCACTGTGGCAGGTGCCGCGATCGAGCGCGAGCTCGATGGCCACCGGCCCGTCGTAGCCGAGCGCCGGACTCGCGTCCAGCACCAGTGCCACGGGCCAGGTCCACTTGGTCGCGGCGCTCTTGTAGTTCGCGTCGGCGTTGATCGCGTCGCGGAGGGCATGGGCCCATTCGGCGGTGAACGGACGATGCATCACGATTCCTTGGGTGTCTTGATGATGCGGCTTGCGCGCAGGAAGCCACTCGATCGGGGACTCGGCGGGGCCTCCGGCGGCACCCCCGGGCGGTGCACGACGCCGCGCTTCTTCTCATCGGCCTGCCGTCGCATGGCGCGCAGCACGGTCGCGCCAGCGGCGACGCCACCGAGCAGTACGTAGATGTAGTAGGTGTAGAAGCGCCACCAGATGAGCGAGGCGCCCAGGATGTTGGCCGGAATGATCGTGTGCAGCACCTTCTTGAAGCCGAGCTCGACAACGCCGCCGCCGCCCGGCGCGGGCGCGATGGGGCCGCCGTACAGCAGCATGATCGGCCACATCACGAGCTGCGCGAGCTCGGCATCCACGGCGCCGAGTGAATACACGAGGATCGGCAGGACGGTGAGCCGGAAGGCGACATGCACGATCGATGCGAGGAACGAGAGCGTCATCATGCCGACGCGCGCGTGCTTGAGCTGGTCGATGGAGATGCGCAGCTGGCGGAGCTGCATCTGCACGCGGCGCCAGCGGCCGGCCTTGAGCCCGACCCTGAGCGCCCAGCCCGGTGGCGGGCCATGCGCGCTGCGGTGCGCCAACAAATAGCCGATGACGCCCACGGCGATCGCGAAGAACGCGTAGCCACCCACGACCGCCACCAGCGCCTTCACCACCGTGCCCGCACCGGGGAACAGGAAGTACAACACCACGGCGACCACGGCCAAGGATCCCGTCTCGAGGAAGATCTCCATGAAGAGGACCATCAACACGTCGGCCGGCTTGAGGCCACCCTCGGCCAGGATGAGGAACCGCGCCGGCTCCGCGCCCGATCGCGACGGCGAGATCGTGGCGCCGAAGTCGCCGCCCAGGCAGGTGCGAATCGAGAGCCCGATGGGAAGCTCGATGTTGAGCGCCTTCGCACTCCATCCGATCTTGTATGCGCGCGTGATGACTTCGCCGGCCATCGCGCCGAAGGCGAGCAGGTGCGCCCACCACGGCAGATGCACCTTGATCGTGTCGGGGGGGATGCCGGCGCGCGCGATCCAGATCGACAGGCCGATCATGGACGCGAACGAGAGGATGACGACCAGCCAGCGTTTGGTGCTCACCGCGTGCGTGCCAACTCCTGAGTCGAGATCCGGCGCGCCCCCGGGTACGGCGTCGCGCCCTTGAGCATCTGCCAGAGGACGCGCTGGCCCGCTTCATCCGGCACCGCATCCTCACGCGACAGGTCGAAGTTCCGGCTCTCGCGCTCTCCGGGTCCGGTGGCGGGGTTCACATCCGTGAGCGGCGTGATCGGCGTCAGGGCGACATACGGCCGCAGGTCCGGGGCGTCACGCCAGATCTCACGCAACGGGCGCCCGAAGTGATCGAACTGGGACAGCGAGCCGAGGCCGAGCAGCTCCTCGATCGTGGCAATCACGTCGGTCGTGTTGGCAAAGCGGTGCGAGACACCGCCCTTGGCCCACGGCGAGATCGTGAGCAGCACGGAGCGGTGCGAATCGACGTGATCCGCGCCGCTCTGCGCGTCGTCCTCGAGCACGAACACCGCCGTCGAGGCCCAGAACGGCGATCGCGACAACGCCTCGATGATGCGACCCAGCGCGAGGTCGTTGTCGGCCATGTGGGCGTACGGCGTGGGCGTGCCGGCGCGTCCGTACGTGGTATGATCGTTGGGCAGCCGCACGATCTGCAGCTTGGGCATGGCACCTGCCGTGACCCACCCGTTGAACTCGGCGAGCCAGGCATCGGCGCGCACCTGATCCTTGATCCCCGTGTTGTACGGCGGGAACGCCGGACTGGTATGCTCGCGCTGGAAGCGCTTGAGCCCGATCACACCGCTGCCTTTCGCGGTGCCGTACTCACCAGAGGGAACGGCATACTCGCCGAAGTTCCGGAAGGTCACGCCGGCGCGCTGCGCCAGGTCCCACAGATACCCGTTGGCGGGGGACGCGACGTCATCGTCGTCGTCGCCGGCTGCCTTCTCCCGGTTCGTGCCCTCGTAATCGTACGAACGCCCGCGGCGTGAGTAGTTGCTCGGGATCGTGCGCTCGGCGTAGTCGGTGACGTACGCCGCCATGCTCCAGTTGTGACCGTCCGGGCTGACCTCGGCATTCACGAAGAAGCGGTCGTACAGCCCGAACCGCTCGGCGAGCGCATGATGGTTGGGGGCGCGGGGCCGCGGAAAGAAGAGCAACGACGTGTCGCCATCGCCCTGCGGCAAGTCGGCGAGCACCTGATCGAAGGTGCGATTCTCTTTCACGATGTAGATGACGTGCTGGATCGGCGGCCCGCGAAAGGTGCCGCGCGCCTCGCGCGGACGGTCCCACCCGTTGGCGCGCACGACGCGCGCCGTGGTCGCCTGCAGCGCGTCCGCATTGGCACGGGCGAGCGGTGCGATCATGAACGATCCGCTCAGTTGCCCCAGCGTGTACTGGCGCCCGCCATCGACTGCGGAACGATCGCCGACGTAGTCGAGGCGCGGCATCGCGGGGTTGGCGCTCGTGCCGCGTCCCTTGCCGCTCACGACGTACAGGGTGTCGTTCACGGCGGCCACCGCGGTGGGGTACCACTGCGTGGGGATGCGACCGATGAGCGTGTCGCGGGTGCTGCCCGTGGCGGCGCCGGACGTCGCGGCCGTCAGGTCGAACACCGCCACCGCGTTGGCGTCGCTCTCGGCCACGAGCAGCCGCGTCCCGCCATTCGCGAAGGCCAGCGCCGACGGCGTGCTCCCCTCGGCCGGCCCGCTCGGCGGCGGATCAGCCAGCGTGGCGACCACCGTACGCGTGCGCGGATCGACGACGGTGATGCGATCGGTGCTGGCGCTGGCAATGAACAGGCGCGTACCGGCGTCGTTGAGGAGGAGCGCCGAGGGGTGCCGACCGCCGGGGATGCGGCCACCCGGCGCGAGTCGCCCGTCGGCACTGCGCGGAAAGACGGAGACGGTCGTGCCGCCCCATGCAGCGACGTACACCGTCCCCGC
Organism: Gemmatimonadota bacterium; assembly: GCA_031372565.1. Taxonomy (GTDB): domain Bacteria; phylum Gemmatimonadota; class Gemmatimonadetes; order Gemmatimonadales; family Gemmatimonadaceae; genus JACPPC01. The sequence goes on from JANMLN010000192.1 coordinate 25,354, forward strand.
ACGGTCGACCACAACGGACACCGGGTACTTCTCGGTGGCGAGTCGCTGCACGATGCGGCCGGTGGCAACGTCGAGCACGGCGAGCGAGTCGCCGAGGTTCTCGGCCACGTAGAGGTGCGCGCCATCGGCGCTGATGGCCAGGCCTGCCGGGTAGCGCGTGCCGCTCCGGTTGGCGGCCTTGGCGGCGAGCACGAGCGAGTCGCGGAGGGCGGCCGTCCCGTTGCTCCAGGCGTACCGATAGACGACGTCCTGATTGCCACCGGAGACGAAGAGCGTGCGGCCATCGGGTGCGAAGGCGGCACCCTGAAAGGCGGCTGGTTGGCGCACGTCCTGCAGCAGCTTGCCGGTGTGGCGATCGACGACTTGGAAGCCCTGCTCGCGCCAGCCGCTCAGGACGACGATGTACTGATTGCCATCGGGGGCGAGGACAAGCGACACCGGCATCGACCCGAGCGGCGTGATGGCGCCTGCCGGGTCGAGGCGGGCCCCCGTGGGTAGCCTGGCTTCGCCGGACAGGGCATCGCCGGCGTCGCCGCCCGATGACGGACGGCACGCGGCGGCCAGATATCCGGCGACAGCGAGAACAGCAGAGAGGCGCAATCGAGTCACGGGCCGTTCGCTGCGGTGGAGAAGACGACGGTGCAGCTGGAAGTTACCCCTCGGCGCGTGGGGCGGCAGGCAGGTGTTCAGCGGCGGGGATGACGTGCCCCGCCTGATGCCTCTCGCCTACGCCTTGCGCTTTGCCACGGCGCCGTCGGCCGCTTCGCGCAGCGCCTGTCCGCGGTGCACCAGCTCTGCCCGAGCCCGATCACCGGCTCGTCGCGCCGGTGCCGCATGCATGTCCAGCGTTTGCGCCATGGCGGCGTTCCCCTCACGGCCACGCACGTCGAGTTCATGCAGCTTGGCGCCGAGCTTGTCTGTCTGTGAGGTCATGGTATACCGACCAATCATGGGTGGGCGTGGATGAACAGGAAGGATGCAGGGCGCGCGGCATCATCCGCCATCGCTCGGAGGGACTAAGACCATGGTGTCGCTGCGCCTGCAGGGTGCACTCCGTACGCTTGAACCATGGACCAGCCCGGCCCCGCGAATGACGGGCGACTGCCAAACGGCCGATCCAGGTTCGTGAATCCCCAGAGAGGAGCTCCCATGCGCGCCATCGCTTTCCGACTCGACCTCGCCACGTTCGCGATGCTCGGGCTTGCCGCCTGCAATCCGTTCAACCGCGAGCCTGTCACCAGCGTGTCGCGTGATGCCATGGTCAACAGTCGGTGGCGCGCCGCGCTCGTCACTCCCTCCTCGCTCGTTGGCGCCATCCAGATCAACGGCTCGGCCACGATGCAGCCCGGCAAGAACACCTCCTTGACGGACGCGTTCGTCACGATCGCGAATGCAACGCCCGGCGGGCGGCATCCGTGGCACGTGCACCGCGGGCAGTGCGGGATGGACGAGGGGATGATCGGGGATCCCGCTGCCTACGCACCGCTCCAGGTGGGTGACGAGGGGCGCGGTGGTGCCAACGCCACGCTCTCGCTGCCGATGCCGACGAGTGGCAGCTACTTCGTCATGGTACAGGCGTCCGCTGCCAATCCAGAGACGATCATCGCCTGTGGCAATCTCGCGCCGCCGGCCCAGTGACGTCGGCACCCCCCGACCTGGCGTCGTCGCGTATCACGCGATGTCAGGTTGGATCGCTGCCGTGCGCGTAGGCCGCGATCTGCAAGCGGGTGTGCAGCGCGAGCTTCTCCATCACGTTGCGCACGTGACTCTTCACGGTGTGGGTCGCAATCTCCAGCTCGGCGGCAATTTCCTTGTTGGAGTGCCCGCGCCCGATCATGTCGATGACCTCGCGCTCGCGCGGGGTCATGCGCAGATCCGGATCTGACACCTGGCGGCCCTTCGCGAGGGCCTCGCCGGCGATCTGCGAGAACAACGACGAGGTCATCGCCGCCGGCAGCACGTGTGCGCCCTCGTCCACCGCGCGGATCGTCTGCAGGAGCTCTTCAAAGGACGCATCCTTGAGCACGAACCCCGCGACACCGGCATTGACGAACTCGACGATGTCGTCGTGCGCAGGCAAGACATCCATGACGATGACCTTGGCACTGGGCACATGCTCCCGGACGTCGGCGGCGACGCGGACGCTGTCATCGTCACGCAGCCCCACGTCGAGCAACACGACACGCGGTGCCGTGCGCTTGAGCAGGGCCGTATCGGCAGACTCGGCGGTCGCGACGACGCGCATATCCGGCGTCCGAGTGATGAGAGCGGAGATGCCCTCGCGCACGAGCCGGTTGTCGTCGATCAGGGCAACAGAGATCATGCGCGCACACGGCTCCTGAATCAGACGGGGAGCGGACCACCTGTCACGACGAAGCTACTCGCCTACCGTTCGTCGATACAAGGAACCGGTCGACCAGCGCCACGCACCGCCACGCCCGCCGTCATGATGTCGACCCTTCCCGCGGCGACGACCGTCCTTCCCCGGATCAGCTCGGCGGATCCTTCTGGCCGGTTTGGCTCACGCCGCTCGGGTGCTCAGCGCCCGCGAGGACCGCGTCGGCATCGTCCTTCTTCCGTTCGTCGGCCTGCTCCACGGCGATCGCGGCCGCCTGCTCCGCAGGCATCCCTCGCGTCAGGTCATGGTAGAGCCAGTTGCCGTGCTCGTCGTCCTTGCGGCGGCGGTTGCCCACGGCGGGCACGGGCTCCCCAGGCAGCTCGAAGCGCAACTCTTCCATGAGCATCACCAGCGCCGCGGCCACCGGTAGCGCGAGCAAGGCACCGACGACTCCCATGAGCGTCGCTCCCACCAGCAGCGCGACGATCACGACCGTGGAGGGAAGGCGCAGGGCGCGCCCGTACACCACCGGGATCAGGACGCGGCTCTCGAACTCTTCGTACACGAGCATGAGGATGAGGACGACTCCGACGGTGAGCGGCCCCTGCTGGATGGATGCGATCACGGCGGGCCCGATGGTCAGGAAGGGCCCGATATAGGGCAGTACGTCAGCGGCGCCGCCGATCACCGCGAGCGCCAGCGCACTGGGCACGCCGCAGGCCGTGAGCAGCACGAACATGAACACGGCCATGAGCGTGCTCGTGAGCAGCTGCCCGCGGATGTAGCCACCGACGATCGTCTCGAGGCTGAGCATGATCCGTGACAGCCGCATGTGCCGCTCGCGCGGGACAATCGCGAACAGCATGCCGCGCAGGCGGTCACGGTCGATGAGACCATACAGGGCGAGGAAGATCGCCGCCATGCTGTAGGCGAGGAACTCGCCGATGCGCGCCGAGAAGGCCAACGCCGTCGTGGGCGACAGGTTGACCCACGATGCGATCTGGAGGTCGCGGAGTCCGTTGGCCACGGGCAAGCCCAAGGGTGAGCGCGCGATCCACTCGACCAGGCGGGCCCGCCAGACCGGTTCCTGCGCCTGGAGCTCTTTCGCCTGACTGAACAGCTCGGGAATCGTGAGCCCGATGATGAGCACGGTCGCGATCAGCAGGAGGCCGAACACGAGGGTGATCGCCACGCCGCGCCAGATCCCACGGGTCTCGAGCCACGCGATCACCGGGCTCAGGGTACCGCCGATGAAGAGAGCGGCGACCAGTACCAGCACCACGGGCAGCAGTCGCCCGATCAGCCACACGGCGGCCAACGCGAGCAAGATGCGCGCGATGCTCGCAAAGCGGATGTCGACGTGCAACACCCGCGCCTCCGGCGGCGTGACGGCGACGGGAAGCGGTGGCGTGCTGGCTCGATGCTCCGGTGTCATCCTCTCCATGCGCAAGCGCCGCCCCATGCGGCTTCACGGAGCCTATCACGGCCGACCGCGCGTTCCCATCGCCCGAAGGTGGCAGGACCGGGCGGTTGTGACACACGGCGCTTGCGCCACCGGCCTGTCGCGCGCGTGACCGTCTGTTCATCGTGCCCTCACACCGATCATGCCGATTCGCGACCGTTGGTCTAGTCCTTTCGTGCGATGGGCCGACGCCGATGGGTGAGACAGAATTCATCATGTCCACGATTGCCCCCGGTCAGGACGAGCAGCCGCCCGCTCACGGGCCCCCGGCTCCGGCCGTCGCGCCGCCGGCAGTTCTGCGGGCGCCCTCCGCATCGCCGCAAGCTGGGGCGCTGCAGGAAGCGATCAGTCGCAGCATGGCGACGATTGCGACCGACACCACCGGGGTCATCCGGCTCTTCAACGTGTGCGCGGAGCGAATGCTCGGTTACGCCGCGTCCGACCTGGTCGATGCGGCGACCGTGGCTGATCTCTCCGACCCGCAGGACGTCATGGCACGAGCCCAGGCGCTGAGCGCGGAGCTTGGGATGCCGATCGCGTCCGGCTTCGAGGCGCTGGCGTACCGGGCCATGCGCGGCCTCGAGGACGTCTACGACATCAACTACCGGTGCAAGGACCAGACGCGCATTCCGGTGCGGGTCACCGTCACGGCGCTGTTGGACGTCGACCTCACGCCGATGGGGTTCCTGCTGGTCTTCGTGGACAATGGCGCCGGCAAGCTGCTCGAGGACGAGCGCATGAAGCTGGACCAGCGCCTCCGCGACCAGCAGTTCTACACGCGCTCCCTGCTCGAGGCGCATCTCGACGCCCTCGCCACGACCGACCCGCGCGGGATCATCACCGATGTGAACCGGCAAGCGGAACTCCTCACGGGGTGCACGCGCGATGAGCTCGTCGGTGCGCGGTTCTCGAACTTCTTCACCGAACCGCTGCAAGCCGACCTCGCCATCCGCCGCGCCCTGGCGGAGGGGAAGGTGACCGAGGTCGAGATCACGGCCCGCGATCGGGACGGGAAGGAGACGCCGGTCGCCCTCAATGCGACCACCTTCTACGACCGCAACCGGACCCTCAAGGGGGTGTTCGTCGCGGCCCGCGACATCACCGAACGGACGCGCATCGAACACGCCCTGCAGGCCAAGAATGTCGAGCTGGAGAGTGCGAGCCGCCTCAAGTCGGAGTTCCTCGCCAACATGTCGCACGAGCTGCGCACGCCGCTCAACGCGATCATCGGTTTCTCCGAAGCCCTCGCCGACGGGTTGATGGGCGACCTGACCGAGGCACAGCGCCGCTGCATGAAGGACATCTATGACAGCGGCACCCACCTGCTCTCGCTCATCAACGACATCCTTGATCTCTCGAAGGTCGAGTCGGGCAAGATGACGCTCGACCTTGAGCAGGTGCAGCTCGCCGCGCTGCTCGCGAACAGCCTCCCGATCATCCGCGAGAAGGCCTCCAGTCGGCGCATCCACCTGCAGGTCGATTCGGCCGACGACATGAGCACCATGCAGGTGGACGCCCGCAAGGTCAAGCAGGTCGTGTACAACCTGCTGGCAAACGCGGTCAAGTTCACCAGTGAGGGTGGCAGCGTCACGTTGCGAGCCAGCCGCGTTCCGGCGTCGGATGTCGGGACGATGACCAGCGGATGGGCGGGGCGCGCGCTCCCGAACGCGAGCTACCCGGTCGACGAGTACATCCGCATCGCCGTGACCGACAGCGGCATCGGCATTGCCGAGGAGGCGCTGCATCGCCTGTTCACTCCGTTCAACCAGATTGACGCCCGCCTGTCGAGAAAGTTCGAGGGCACCGGCCTCGGATTGGCGATGGTGCGGCAGCTGGTCGAGTTGCACGGCGGTACCGTGGCGGTGGAGAGCGCGGTCGACATCGGGTCGGTGTTCACGGTCTGGCTTCCGCTCCATCAGGCGATCCCGATCGCCCCGGCCATGGTCCCGGCGCGTCCGCGCACCCCCCGGCGCAGCGACGAGCTGGTAGCACAGCGCGCGGCGCTCGTGGTCGAGGACGACTTCAAGGCGGCCAGCCTGATCCGCCTGCAGCTCGAGGCCGAGGGCTTCATCGTCCTGCATGCCACCTCGGCCGAGGCTGCGCTCGCGATTGCGGTGCAGCAGCCGGTGGCGCTCATCACGCTCGACATCATGCTGCCGAACATGGACGGCTGGGAGTTCCTCGCGCGCATCAAGCGAGTGCCGGCGCTGCGCCATATCCCGGTGGTCATCATCTCGATCGTGGCCGATCGCGGGTGCGGCTTCGCGCTGGGTGCGGCCGCGGTCATGCAGAAGCCGCTCACCCGTCAGGAGCTGTACGAGTCGCTGGTGGACATCGGCCTCTTTCCCGTGTCGCCGGACGACGCGCTCCGGGTGCTGGTCGTGGATCGGGACCCGGAGACGTTCCTGTGCATCTCGGAACGGAACATGGGACTCGCCACGACCGTCCTGCGTGCGCATGACGGAACCGAAGCCGCGGAGATTGCGCTCGATGAGCGCCCCGATCTGATCGTGCTGGCCCTCATGGCGCCCGAAGTCGACGGCTTTGCAGCGGTGGCCGCGCTCAACGCGCAGGCCGAGACCGCACAGATCCCGATCATCGTCGTGACCGACGAGCACCTTTCCCCTGCAGACATCCTTCGACTCAATGGCGCCGTGACCTCCATCATGGAACGAACCGGACTCGACCAGGCACGACTCTCGGCGGAGATCCGCCGGGCACTGTCGGGCCGCCAAATGGCATCCTGACATGGCCACCATCCTGCTCATCGAAGACAACCCGACCAACATGCGACTCGCCGTCTTCCTGTTGGAATCGGCAGGGCATGTGGCACAGTGCGCGGTGGACGCCGAACAGGGGCTCACCATGGCGCGCGCCAACCACCCCGACCTGATTCTCATGGACATCCAGCTGCCCGGCATGGATGGCCTCGAGGCGACCGGCCTCCTCAAGGCGGACCCGCTGACCGCCTCGATTCCGATCATTGCCCTGACGTCGCTGGCGATGAAGGGGGACGAGGAGCGGATCCGGGCAGCGGGGTGCGATGGCTACATCGCCAAGCCGCTCGCGTACAAGGATTTCCTCACCGTGATCACGGCGCAGCTCGTCGCCGGGAAGGTCTAGTAAAATGCCACATCGCAACGATTCCGACGGCACGGGCCGTGGCAAGGGCGGCGGCGTGAGCACCGGGCCCATGGTGCGGTCGCGGGCGCCCATGGCCGTGCGCGCGCTTGATATCGAGAGCGAGGTCACCGCCATTCTTCACGCGCGCACCGGCGGTCCGACCGCGCTCATCGCGGTCGCCCTCATCGAGAACAACCGGATGGTGCGCGACGGCATGACGGCGCTGCTGCGCGAGTCTGCCGACTTCACCGTCGAGTCCAGCGAGGCGTCCGGATGCCGACCCATGCTGGCGCGGTCACAACCGAACGTGATCCTGATGGATGTCGGACTGTGGGCGGATGGCGCGCACAACCTTGCCCAGTTGGTCACGACGGAGTATCCCCTGGCTGGCGTGGTCATCACCGACATGCTGCCCAAGAACGAGGAGTTGATCACGTACGTGAACGATGGTGTCTGCGGCTTCACGCTCAAGGACGCGACCCGCGAGGAACTGGTCGCGACCGTGCGCACGGTGGCCGCGGGCGATCATGTCCTCCCGCCCGCGATGACCTCCACGCTCTTCTCGCAGATCGCCAAGGAAGCGCTGGTCCGCGGGCGTGCGGTGGCCGGGTCAACCGTGCGCATGACCTCGCGTGAGAAGGAGGTCATCGGGCTCATCGGCGAGGGGCTGAGCAACAAGGAGATCGCGGCGCGACTCACGATTGCCACGCACACGGTCAAGAGTCACGTGCGGAATGTCATGGAGAAGCTGGCGCTCCACACGCGGCTGCAGATCGCCGCCTTCGCGCACGGCCGCCCGCACTAGGCGCGGCTGATCACGGCGTCACGGCGTCGTCATCGTCGGGCAGGACGCTGACTGGAGCGGAGCGCGAGACCTCGCATTGCAGGTCGCGCAGGGAGGCCTCCAGCTTCAGGTTCACGGGGTGGCGCGGGTCGGGGTCATCGCTGACGACGAGGATCCGCGTCACCTGCGGCTCGAACATGAGTCGTGCTGACCAGATGTGGCCCGCTGCCCTCGCCTTCTCGTGTTCTGCGTCGAGCAGGTGCTGCACGTCCCGCTGCCACCGCTTGGTCTGCGGCGGCACGATCTGGTAGGCAAATGCGAATCTGCCGGCATCGGCGCGCGTGCTCTCCGCCGCGCCGATCGTGCTGGCGGGGGACGAGATTGCATTCGGTTCTTCGTTCATGGTGCGCTCCTTGCGCGCGCCCGACGGTGGGCATGCCGTAGGGTATTGGTGGGCTTGGCTCGCCACCATCGCTCGTATGAGCGAGAGCCCATGACCGCCGCAGCGCGCGGCGGCGCAGGGTGGCTACGGATGCATACCGTTGGGGCGCGGTGCGTCGTCCAGACTGAATGGCACGGGCTCGTCGTCCGCGAACTGGTCCGTGAAGCCCGGCACGACCTCGGCGGCAAAATCGAACGCCTTGGTCAGCGCCACGCCCACGAGCGCGTTCACCATGCGGTCGATCGCGGGATGACTCGGCGCCGGTCGGTCCAGATCGGCGAGGCGGTTCCCGTTCGCGCTGTCGCGCATGCCGTCGTGACCTCCCCGGCGTCGCGCCGGTCGGCGGTCGGTGATCATCGCCAGCAGCAGTCCCGCGCTGGCCGCGATCCCGACGGCCGCCAGCGGGTGTTGTCCGACCTGCACGCGCCAGTCCGTGAGTTCGCGCGTCTTGTCGGCCAGGAAGGCGAGGTTCTCGGAGAGGGCGTTCTTCTCGGCTTCGAGCGTGCGCTGGAGGTCGGATGTGAGGTCGCTCATGCGGCGGGTTCCGGTGGAGAGAGGACCGCGGGGGTGCCATGCAGCATGGCGTGCGGCAGTTGGGCACGGCCCGCGATCATGAGCAGGGTGGCACCACCGAGGACGATGCCGCCGATCAGCAACGCCGCTGCCCAGATCGGCATCACGAGTGCGAGCGCGAACATCGCGCCGAGGAGCAGGAAGAGCAGCCCGAGGGCAACCAGCGCGAGTCCCCCGAGCAGGAGCACGAAGGCGCCGCCCGCCGCCCGCATGCCTTCGCGCACCTCGGCGATCGCAATGCGAAGTTCGGCGCGGACGATCCGGTCGACGTTGCCGCCGATGTCCCGGACCACCGTGCTGAACGACCGCTCACCTGCCGCCTGCGCGGGCGTCACCCTAGTCGCGACGGAACGCGCGACCGGCCATGAAACCGACCACGAGGGCGCCGATGAGGAACTTGCCCGGATTCGCCTTGATCATGGACTCGATGTCGCCGACCATGGCCTTTGCGCCGTGGTCGCGCACATACGCGGCCGACGCGCCGAGACGGTCAGCGGCGGCATGTCCCGCATGCGCGAGACTGTCGGTGCCGGCGTTCATGCGCGTTGCCGCGCCGTCGAGCGCGTCAGCCGTCGCGGTGCGGCCGGTCCGGAACGCTTCCGAGGCGAGATCCTGCGCGCGAATGGCGCCGTCCTGGAGGTTGGTGCTGAGTGTGGAGCTGGCCATGGGATGCTCGCGTGGCAAGGGGAGAGTGCAGCAGTGGAACCGGTGGTGTGCGTGCAGGTGCGCGCCATCGAAGGCGCCGACCGTGATCGCTGCACCAGCGACTCTCAAGCTTGCCCGCGTGGCATGCCGTCACTATCGCACGAAGGGATGGCATCCATGCCCCTGCCCAGAAGGAGTAGCCCGCGGTTCACCCACGCGAGCGATGGTTGTCCGAACCCGGTGCAGGCAACGTGTACGGAGCGATACCGCCCGTTCGTTTTGCCCCCCGTGATCGAGGCCCGACCGATGCTCTGGACCATTGCCATGATTCTGCTCGTGCTCTGGATTCTCGGACTGGTGACGGCCACCACGCTCGGTGGGTTCATCCACGTCCTGCTGATGCTTGCGATCGTCGCCGTCCTGGTGCGCGTGATCCAGGGACGTCGGGTCATCTAGCGCTTCCATCGGTCGCACGCACCGTGCGACCACGCACACCGTCCGCGCTGTCCCCACCGAACACCTCTCCCCAATCAGGAACACCCCCATGTCGAACACCATGCGCTTGATGCTGACCGCCTCCCTCTGCGTTGCCCTTCCCGCGATGGCTCCCGCACAGAGCGTGACCAACCCCGTACGCGTCGAGGCATCGGCGCCCAGCGCGCCCTCGTCCGCCGCGATGCCGCAGAGCGGCCCCCGGGCGACCAAGTCGCACTTCGTGACCGAGCCCGCGGTGCAGCTCCCGCAGTCTGCGCTGGCCAAGCTGGCCAACCCGCTGGATGAAGGCGGCAGCAACACCTTCACGATCACGACGCTCGCCCTGATCCTCGGCATCATCCTGATCGTGGTGCTCGTGGCCCGGTAGGCACGGCCCTCGATCCGGCACGGTAACGGCAACGTCGGGTCCGGTCGCTGCGTTATGCAGAGACCGGATCTGGTGTTGCTCGCCCCTTGCCACGACCGCTTCGACGGGCGCAGGATTCGGGAACTCATCGTTCCTCTTTTGGAGTCCTGCATGCCCCTGCGGTCCCTTGCCGCCCTCGCGCGCCTCGCCACTCGAACTGCGACGCGTACTGCCACCCGACTCGTCCCGCTCGTCCTCCCCGTCGTCGCACTGAGTGCGCAGCGCGGGGTCCGCGTCGAGCCCAAGATGCCCATCCTGCAGATGCCGGCGGTCGCCTACGCCAAAGCGCTCGACACGAGTGCCTTCTCGGCGCTGCGGTACCGCGAGATCGGCCCGTTCCGTGGCGGTCGCTCCGTGGCCGCCATCGGCTCGGCGTCCCGACCGCTCGAGTACTGGATGGGTACCACGGGCGGTGGCGTCTTCAAGACCGTCGATGCCGGCATGAACTGGGCGCCCGTCACCGACAAGTACTTCGGCGGCACGATCGGCGCGATCGGCGTGAGCGAGACCAATCCGGATATCGTGTATGTGGGCACGGGCGAGTATCCGATCCGCGGCAACGTGGCGCCGGGCGACGGCGTGTGGAAGACGAGCGATGGTGGCAAGACGTGGAGCTTTCTGGGGCTCCGCGAGACGCAGCACATCTCGCGCGTGAAGGTGCACCCGACCAATCCCGACATCGTGTGGATCGGCGCGCAAGGCAAGGCGTTCGCGAATTCCACGGAGCGCGGCGTCTACAAGACGACCGACGGCGGCAAGACGTGGAAGCGGACGTTGTTCGTGGGCGACTCGGCCGGTGTCACGGATCTCGTGCTCGATCCCACCAATCCGATGGTGCTCTACGCCGCCATCTGGCAGGTGTATCGCCGGCCGTGGAAGCTCTGGAGCGGCGGCGGCGCGAGTGGATTGTGGAAGAGCATCGACGGCGGCGAGACGTGGGTCGAGCTCACCCGCAATCGCGGCCTGCCGCGCGGCCTCTGGGGCAACAGCGGCATCACGGTGAGTGCGGCCAATCCACGGCGCCTCTGGGCGTTGATCGAAGCGGACGAAGGCGGCGTGTATCGCTCCGATGATGCGGGCGAGAGCTGGACCAAAGTCAACGAGCAGCGCATGCTGCGCCAGCGCGCCTGGTACTACTCGCGCATCTTCGCCGACCCGAAGGACACCAACACGGTGTACGCGCTCAACACGGGGCTCTATCGCAGCACGAATGGCGGCAAGGCGTTCACGCCGATTCGCGTGCCGCACGGCGACAACCACGACTTGTGGATCGCGCCCAACGATCCGACCCGCATGATCAACGCGAACGATGGCGGCGCCAACGTCTCGTTCACGAGCGGGCGCACCTGGACCGATCAGGATTTCGCGACGGCGCAGTTCTATCATGTGAGCACCACCAACCACTTCCCGTACTGGGTGTGTGGCGCGCAGCAGGACAACTCGACGCTCTGCGGCCCGAGCCGCAAGCCGGGCGGCATCAGCATCGCCGATTGGCAGGACGCGGGCGGTGGCGAATCGGGGTATGTGACCGCACTGCCAACCAATCCGGACGTCGTGTTTGCCGGCTCCTACGGCGGGCTGCTCACGCGCAAGGACTTCAAGACCGGCTTCAGCAAGAACGTGTCGCCGTGGCCCGACAACCCGATGGGGTACTCGTCGGAAGACATCAAGCACCGCTTCCAGTGGACCTTCCCGATCGTCGTGTCGCCGCACAACCCGAAGGTGCTCTACGTGGGCGGCAGCGAACTCTGGCGCTCGACCAACGAAGGGAACAGCTGGACGCAGCTCTCACCGCCATTGGCGCGCAACGACCCGAAGACGCTTGGGCCCTCGGGTGGCCCGATCACCAAGGACCAGACCGGCGTCGAGACGTACGGAACGATCTTCGCGATGGCCGAGTCGCCGGTGAAGGCGGGCGTGTTGTGGTCGGGGAGCGATGATGGCTGGGTGCAGCTGTCGCAGGACAACGGGAAGTCGTGGGCCAACGTGACGCCCAAGGACCTGCCCGAGTTCGCGCGCATCAGCATCATCGAGCCGTCGTCGTACTCGGCGAGCACGGTGTACCTGGCAGCCAACCGGTTCCAGCTGGATGACTGGACGCCGTACTTGTATCGCTCCAACGACTACGGCAAGAGCTGGACGCGGATTACCACGGGGATCGATGCGCGGCAGTTCACGCGCGTCATTCGCGAGGATCCCGTGCGCCGCGGCCTGCTGTTCGCGGGCACGGAACAGGGGGTGTGGATGTCGTTCAACGACGGCGACAGCTGGCAGCCGCTCCAGCGGAACCTGCCACCGGTGCCCGTGCACGACCTGGCGATCAAGGAGGGTGATCTGGTGGTCGGGACGCACGGCCGCTCGTTCTGGATTCTGGACGACATCTCGGTGCTGCGCCAGGTGACGACCGACGTGATGGCCAAGAATGCGCACGTGTTCCAGCCGCGCGATCCGTATCGTGAATCGCTCGGCGGCGGCTTCGGCGGTGGTGGCGGCGGGCAGAGCCCCGTCGGGCAGAATCCGGCATCGGGTGCGGTGCTCCGCTACTGGCTCAAGAGTGCGAACCAGACGGTGACCGTCGACATCACCGACGCGAAGGGGAACGTGGTGCGGCGCTTCACGTCGGCGCAGGATTCGGCGAGCGCGGCCGATTCGGTGCGCGCGGATACGCGCCGGATGGCGCGGCGCGATTCGCTGGTGAAGGCGGGCTGGAGTGCCGATAGCGCGGCCAAGCGCACGCCGTACGTGGCGCCCGGTGGTCCCGTTGTGTCGTTCGACGATGATGACGAGACACCGTTCCGCGCGCCGCGGCCACCGCGCGTACCGAACAAGGCGGGGATGAACACCTTCGTGTGGAACTTCCGGTATCCCGAGCCGACGAGCTTCGACGGGATGATCCTGTGGGCGGCCGGGGTGCAGGGGCCGCTCGCGACGCCGGGCAAGTACGTGGCCAAGTTCACCGTCGGTGGCGAGGTGATCGCGCGGACGTTCGAACTCAAGAAGGATCCGCGTTCGACCGCGACGCAGGCGGAGTTGGAGGAGCAGTTCCGCGTGGCGATGGCGGTGCGCGACCGGTTCTCCGATGCGAATGATGCGGTGCGTGGCGTGCGCGGCGTGCGCGCGCAGATGGCCGACCGGGCGCCGCGGTTGCGCGGGACTGATTCGAGTCTCTTCAACGGCATCCAGCAGCGGTTCGGCACGCGCATGGGTGGCGTGGAGGGCGAGGTGTACCAGGTGAAGAACCAGAGCTCGCAGGATCCGCTCAACTACCCGATCAAGCTCAACAACAAGATTGGCGCGCTGGCGGGGGTGGTCGGCTCGGCCGACGGGAAGCCGACGGCGCAGAGCTACGACGTGTTCAACATCCTGTCGGATTCGCTCGAGACGGCGATCACGAGCCTGCGACTGATCGTGAACGAGGAGCTGCCGAAGGTGAACGAGATCCTGAAGCGGAACGGGCTGGCGCCGGTGACAGCGAATCTGCCGGGTCCGAAGAAGGTGAAGTTCACGCCGTAAGGTCGTGTTGAGCGGCCAGTCGTCCTGAGCGCAGCGAAGGACCTGCTTGTCCCGCCCTCCCGGCGGCAAGCAGGTCCTTCCTTGCATCCACCCAACCTATTGACACAATCTAACTGTTGTCAAAACAATTAGAACAGAATACTCTCCACGTGTCGTCCACCCCGACCTGGAGCTCGCCATGTGCCGTCCCGCTGACTCTGCCGATACCCCTGACCTCTCGCGCCGTCGTGCCCTGATCACCACGGCGGGGGCTGGACTGGCCGCACTCGCGGCGTGGCCGACCGCCGCCCGCGCCGCCTCGTCGCAGACGGGCGCTGTCGACACCCTCTGGCCCGACGCCAACACGCCCGACGAGGCGCTCGCCCGGCTCCGCGCCGGCAACCAGCGCTTCGTCGCCGGCAACGTGCAGGCGCCCAACCGCAACATGGCCCGCCTCAAGGAAGTCGCCGCCGGTCAGAAGCCGTTCGCGGCCTTCCTCGGCTGTGCCGACTCGCGCGTGCCGGTCGAGATCGTGTTCGATCAGGGGTTCGGCGACGTGTTCGTCACGCGCATCGCGGGCAATGTCGCGGACCCGGCCGTGATCGGGTCGCTCGAGTTCGGGACGCTCGTGCTTGGCGCCAAGGTGCTCTACGTGCTCGGTCACTCCAGGTGCGGCGCGGTCGATGCGACGATCAAGGGCAATGAAGTGCCCGGGCAGATCAGCACGCTGTACCAGCACATCCGACGCGCGGCCAAGGAAGCGAAGGGCGATCTCAACGGCGCGATCCGTCGCAATGTGCAGATCCAGGCCGAGATCCTCGAGGAGGCGTCGCCGGTGATCGCGCGGCTCATGCGTGAGGGGCAACTCAAGGTGGTCGGCGGGGTGTATGACCTCGACACGGGTATCGTGACCGAAGTCCCGCTCTGACGTCGTCCTGAGCGAAGCGAAGGAGCTGCTGGTGGCTGGTCACACGAGCAAAAGCAGGTCCTTCGCTTCGCTCAGGACGACAGGGCGCGGGTGGCGCACGCGGACAACGTTTGGCGCAATGCCTGCGTAGTGCTCGGCGCGGTTGCGGTGTCACGCGCGCGTTGCAGCTTTCCCGCTGCGCGCCGGGTCTCTCCGCCCGGCACCGCGGCCATTGTCGCTGAGTCTCATGTCGCATCGCCTGTTGTACCGCCGTTCCATCGTGCGCAGCCTGAACGCCCTCGCGCTCGGGATCGCCGCCGTCCCGCTCGCGCTTCATGCGCAGAACCGCGATGCGACGATGGCGCCCAGCGTCGCACCGGCACCGCCGCGTACCGCCGCACCGGGTACGTCAGGACCTCGCATCGCCACCGCGACACGTTTTTCCGGCGCGCCGCCTGTCGTTGATGGCAAACTGGACGACGCCGCGTGGGCGCAGGCGGCGCCGATCGGCACGTTCGTGCAACGCGAGCCGTTCGAGGGCACGTCCTCGAGCGAACGCACGGAAGTCCGCATCATGACCGATGGGGAAGCGCTGTATGTGGCGGCGTGGTGCTTCGATCGGAACCCGGGGCTCATCGTGCCGGGGGAGAAGATCCGCGACGGCCTGCTGACCAACTCCGACTACTTCGCGATCGTCCTCGATACGTACCACGACAAGCAGAACGGCTTCCTCTTTGCCACGACTCCCGCGGGCATCGAGTACGACGGGCAGATCATTCGCGAGGGCGAAGGTGGTGGCGTCACCACCGGCACGCAGGGGCGCGCGCAGTCGGGCGCCATGGGCGGGTTCAACCTGAATTGGGACGCGAGCTGGACCGTCGCCGCCCGGCAGGACTCGGCGGGCTGGTACGCGGAGATGCGCATCCCGTTCAAGACGCTCCGCTATGGCAGCGGCGACGTGCAGACATGGGGCCTCCACCTCGTCCGCATGATCCGGCGGCACAACGAGGAAGTCTTCTGGGCGCCGGTGGCACGCCAGTTCAACCTCTATCGCCTCTCGCTGGCGGGCGACCTCAGCGGCGTGTCGGTCCCGCAGCAGCGCATCGCGCAGATCACGCCGTACGCACTCGCCTCGACGCAGCGCGACTATCTCGCGAGCAGCAACTGGAGCCAGCCCACGGCGTACGGCGCCGATGCCAAGTTCGGCATTACGCCGGCGCTCACCGCCGATCTCACGGTCAATACCGATTTCGCGCAGGTCGAGGTCGACCAGCAACAGGTCAACCTCACGCGCTTCCCGCTCTTCTTCCCTGAAAAGCGCCCGTTCTTTCTCGAGAACGCAGGGGTCTTCTCGGCGGGCACGCCGCAGGCCGTGGACTTCTTCTTCACGCGGCGCATCGGCATCGACGGCAGCGGGAATCCCATACCGCTCATCGGCGGTGGGCGCGTCACGGGTCGCATCGGCGAGACGACCGTGGGCGTATTGCACGCGGCCACCGACCGGACCGCGCTGGTCGATGGACAGACGTACTCCGTCGTGCGTGCGCTCCAGGAGACGGGACGTCGGTCGCGGTTCGGGATCATCGGCGTGCGTCGGCAGTCGCGGGACAACGCCGGCAGTCAGAACCACACCGTGGCGCTCGATGGCCGTCTGGGCATGGGTGACGACTGGACCTTCGATGCGTGGAGTGCCAAGACGTGGACGCCCAACCGGACGGGCGACGACTATGCCTTCAGCGTGCGCGGCGCTTATGCCACGCGGACCTGGCAGAACTCGCTTCGTGTCGTGCGGGTCGGGAGCGACTTCAATCCGGAGGTCGGCTTTCTCAACCGGTCGGGCGGCTACAACTACGTCGAGGCGATGATCTTCCGTTCGATCCGCGACACGTCGTGGACACGCGTCCGCGAGTGGTATCCGCATGTCAGCATCCGCGAGTACTTCACGCCGAACGGGACCTGGCAGAGTGGCTGGATCCACGCCGACTTCGGCGAAGTCGGGTTCTACAATGGTGGTCGCTTCGGCCCCGAAGTGGACCTCTACCATGAGGGGCTGGTTGCCCCCTTCACCATAGCCCCCGGCGTCACGCTGCCGGCCGGTTCCTACGATTACGCGCAACTGGCGGTCGATCTCGATACGGACCCGAGCGAACCGCTGTCACTCTCCTTCCGCGGCGACTACGGCCCGTTCTACAACGGCAACATCGCGGGCAGCGGTGGAACGCTGACCTATCGCTACGGCGCGACGTTCAGCACCTCGGCGAGCCTGACCTACAACCAGGTGCACCTCGCGCAGGGCGACTTCCAGACGACGCTCGTCGGCACGCGCATCGCGTGGTTCTTCTCGCCGCGCATCTTCCTGCAGTCGCTCATCCAGTACAACAACCTGGCGCGCGCCTGGTCGGCGAACATCCGCTTTGCGGCGCTGGAAACGGCGAGCACCGGGTTGTTCGTCGTGTACAACGAGGGGCAGGAGGCCGACGGCTTCCTGAGCTGGGCTCGGCCGCTGTCGCGGTCGCTCACGGTGAAGTACACGCGGCAGATCGGCTGGGGGCCGTGATGTCGTCCTGAGCGTTTGTCGTCCAGAGCGCAGCGTAGGCCCTGCTTGTACGGCCCCCGACGCCACCAGCAGGTCCTTCGCTGCGCTCAGGACGACAACGCGTTCGCGGGCATCCCCATCGCGTGATACCCCTTGTCCACGTACACCGTGGACCCCGTGATCCCGCTCGCCAGCGAACTCGAGAGGAACGCGGCCGTTGCGCCGACCTCCATCGCATCGAGCGCCTGCGGCAGCGGCGAGTTGGCGGCACAGTACGTCACCATCTTCTCGATGATCCCGATCGCGCTCGCCGCGCGCGATGCATACGGGCCCGCCGAGATCGTGTTCACGCGCGCGCCGAACTTGCGCCCCGCCTCGAACGCGAGCAGGCGCGTGTCGCTCTCGAGCGCTGCCTTCGCACTCGACATGCCACCGCCGTACCCCGGGATCACGCGCTCGCTCGCCATGTAGGTGAGCGACAGCACCGACGCATTGGGCCGAAGCAGCGGCCCCAAGGCCTGCACCAGCGCCACGAGCGAATAGGCGCTCACCCCGACCGCGCTCAGGTACCCGTTGCGGCTCACCTCGAGCAACGGCTTCTTGACCTCGCTGCCATTCGCCAGCGAATGCACGACGATGTCGAGCGGCTGCTCGCCGAAGTCGGCCACCAATTGCGCGCGGAGCCCCGCGATCGAGAAGTCACCGGTGTCCTTGTAGCGCTTGTTGGCCCGGATCTCCTCGGGCGCCGCGTCCAGCGTGTCAAACGCCGCGTCGAGCGGATAGATCTTCTCGAACTGGAGCAGCGAGCCGTCGGGCAACTTGCGAGACTCGTCCATCTTCCCGCGCTCGATCAAGTTGAGGAAGATGTTGAGCGCGGGCGGCCAGGTCCCCACGCACACCGTGGCACCCGCCATGGCCAGGCTCTTCGCGATCGCGAAACCGAATCCGTGGTCGTCGGCCACGCCGGCAACGAATGCGCGGCGGCCAGTCAAGTCGATATTCAGCATGAGCGAAATCAAGCGTCTGACGCAGGGAAGAAAAGGGGGCGGCACCCCGTGGCGCCGCCCCCCCTGGTACCCTGCGCACCGGCCGTCGTTCACCACGGCTCGGCGCGCCAGCGCCCGTGACTACGGCACCGTGCCGAGCACCTGCTTGAGCTGCTCGTCAATCACCTTCCGGTCGCCCACGACCACCACCGACATCTTCTCCGGCGACAGGTACTGCTGCATCGTCCGCTGGATGTCGGCCGGGGTCACGCCAAACACCTGTGTCACGAAGGTGCCGAGGAAGTCCTCGCCGAGGTTGTAGGTATCGACGTTCGCGAACTGCGCCGTGATGCCGCCGCGCGAACCGTTCTGCAACACGAAGGTGCCCGCGAGGCCGCGCTGGATCCGTTCCAACTCCTCCTTGGGCGGGGCCTCGTTGCGCAGCTTCTCGACTTCCTTGAAAATCTCGGTGATCGAGGGCCCCGTCACGTTGGTCGTCACGTCCGCGATTTCCACCCACGTCGCCACCTTGTTCCGCGTGCTGATCGTGCTGAATGGCGAGTAGGTGTATCCCTTGTTCTCGCGGATGTTGGCCGTGATGCGAGACCCGAACGAACCGCCGAGGATCGCATCGGTGACCGCGAGCCGCACATGGTCCGGATGTGACTGGTCCGCCACGGGCAGTCCCAGGTACAGGGTGCTCTGCACCGCGGAAGGGCGGTCGATGACCGCGACCTGCCGCTCCTTGGGCATGGTGACCGGCTTGACCGACGGCGCCGGACCGGCCGCCCAGTCGCTGAATGCGGCGCGCGCCGCCTTCTCGGCGGCCGCGGCATCGAAGACACCGACGACGTACAGATGCGCGCGGGCTGCGCCGACGTTCGCAGCGTAAAACGCCTTGATCTGCTCCGTGGTATATCCCTTGAGCTGGTCATCCGTCGGCAGGCCGCGGCCGTACGGATGATCGCCATACATCATCTGGTTGAACCTGGTGCTGGCCTGCGTGCCTGGCTGGGTGCGGGCGATCGCCAAGTTGCGAAGTCGCGAGGTCTTGAGACGGGCCAGCTCGCTTTCGGGGAAGCGCGGCTGCCGCGCCACCTCGGCCACGAGCGTCACCAGATCAGCGGCGTATGCGCTGAGCACATCGGCGCCGATGGACGATTGGTCGCTCCCCATGCCGATGCCGAGCGCGCCGCCCATGCCCGCCATGGTCTGCGCAATGGCGCGGGAGTCCTTGGTCACGGTACCCTCGTTCCAGAGGTCACCCATGAGTCCGGTGAGATTGAGCTGCTCGGCCGACTCATCGATCGAGCCGGTGCGCAGGATGAGCCGCACCGTGACCTTGGGGGTGATGCCGAACGGGACCATCGAGATCTTCATCCCGTTGGCGAGCGTGATCGTCTTGCGCTTGGGCAGGTTGAACGGCTTCGGCTTGCCCGGGACGGGCGGCGTGCTCGGGAACTGCGCAACCGCCGGGGCGGTCGCGAGCGTCAACAGCGCAGCGGCCGCGGCCGCGCGCACATGCATGCGGCGCATGGTCAGTTGCCTCCGGTGGCGGCCGGCTTGGGCGCCGGGACGAGGGTGAGGATCGAACGATTGGTGCGGCGAAGCCATTCCTGGGCCGCCTTGCGGATCAGCTCCGGCGTCACGGCATCCATCCCCTTCTCGATCTCGTTGATGCGCGCGGGGTTGTCATCGAAGAGCGCGAGCGACGCGAGGATGTCGGCCTTGCCGAAGCCGTTGAGGTTCTCGATGTAGCTGTAGAAGCCTGAGCGCCAACGCGTGCGGGCACGCTCGAGCGTGGGAGCGTCCACGAGATCGGTGCGCAGCTTCTCGATCTCGACGTCCATCGCGGCGAGGATCGTGTCGGGGCTCGTCCTGGCGTCGTGGAAGAGGTTGATCGTGTAGAGCATGGGGCCCGCGTAGTTCCACTGGTTGCCGAGTCCGGGGTTGATGCCCGCGCTGACGCCACCGGTGTACCCCTTCGTGCGCACGAGCGCATCGTAAAGGCGCGAGTCGCGTCCTTGTGCGAGCAGCTGGTCGACGAGCCCGAACGCGAACCACTCGGGGGTCCAGCGCGGCGGCACGTGCCACGCCACGGCGAGCGCGGGGCGCGGGGCCAGCTTGTCTTCCTTGGTGGCGCGCTTTTCCATCTCCTGACGCGGCTCGGACAGGTCTTCACGCGGCGGCTGCGGCTGCGACGCGATGTCGCCGAACAGCTTCTCGACCATCGCCTTCACCTGCCTCACGTCCACGTCGCCCGCAACCACGAGCGAGGCGTTGTTGGGCGCGTAGAAGGTGGTGAAGAACTGCTGCACGTCGGCCAGCGTCGCGGCATCGAGCTCGGCGAGGTCGCCGTAGAAGTTGTGCGCGTTGTGCCAGTTGGTGTTGGCCAGCTGCGGCATGTCGAGCCACGGAAAGCCGCCGTACGGCTGGTTGAGCACGTTCACCTTCACCTCGTTCTTCACCACGCCCTGCTGGTTGACGAGGTTCTCCTGCGTGATGGCGAGGCCGCGCATCCGGTCGGCTTCGGCCCAGAGCGCCGTCTCGAGCGCGTTGGCCGGCACGACCTCGAAGTAGTTGGTGTAGTCGAAGCGCGTCGAACCGTTGAGGATCCCGCCCGACCCTTCGATGAGCTTGATGAACTGCATCTTGCCGAGGTTCTTCGAACCCTGAAACATCATGTGCTCGAAGAGGTGCGCGAAGCCGGTGCGCCCCTTCGGTTCGACGCGGAAGCCGACGCCGTAGTACACAGCCACGGCCGCGGTCGGCACCGACTTGTCGGGTGCGACGACCACGCGGAGTCCGTTCTTGAGGTGCCAGTAGGTGACAGGGATCTGGAGCCGCGGCGTGGCGGCGGGCGCCTTGGCCGGCTTCTGTGCCGAGACGGCGGCTGGCAGCAGCGCCAGTGCCGCGGCGAGCAGCGCCCGGGAGGGGGCGGAGAGACGGGGCATGTCGGTCACGCTGAGAATGGGGTCAGGGGGTCGCGGGGGCGGGTCGCGCAGTATCGGACGTGCAGGGACGGTACCAACACGAGAATGACGGATCAAGCGACGTGCGGGTTTCGACGTGCGGGCGCCCCTACTCCGGCGTCGCCGCGCGCATCAGCCGATCACGCACCGCCGCCCATGCGTCGCCCTCAGGCGGGTTCTCCACGAATACGGTCGTGCAGCCAGCGTCATCAACCGCGTGGAGTGCGGCGTACAACTCGCGCGCGTACGACTCCGGATCGGCCGGCATCACGCGCGCCAACGTGGCATCCGGCGCCGTGGCGCTGAGCAGGAGCGCCGCCCACGGCCCATCGGGTGCCGCGGGGAGGACTCCGCTGAACCGCACCACCGTCGCGCGCGGCGCGTAGTGGCGCGCCATCATCCCCGGCGACAGGCGCGCCTCCCCCTCGGCCACGCGTGCATCGCGCACATCGACGCGACCCAGCGCGGCACGCAATGCGTGTACGCTCACCCCGCCTGGGCGCAGCACGATCGGTACCGGCCCCGTCAGATCGAGCACGGTGCTCTCGAGTCCGACATGGCTCGGGCCGCCGTCGAGAATGAGGCCGACCTGATCGCCCATCCCCTTGGCCACGTGCTGCGCCGTGGTGGGCGAGAGTTCGTTCGAGCGATTCGCGCTCGGTGCCGCGATCGGTCGTGCCGCGGCCGCAATCAGTGCGCGTGCCACGGGGTGTGCCGGCAACCGGATGGCGACGCCATCCATCCCCGCCGTCACCACATCGGGCACGTGCGCTGCCTTGGGCAGCACGAGCGTGAGCGGACCCGGCCACCAGATGGCAGCGCAGCGACTCGCGACCTCCGGCCACTCGCGAACGAGCGCGCGCGCTTCGGCTTCGGCGTTCACGTGCACGATCACCGGGTTGGTACTGGGTCGCCCCTTGGCCGCGAAGATGCCACGCACCGCCTCGGCATCGAGGGCGTTGGCACCGAGTCCGTAGACCGTCTCGGTCGGAAATGCGACCACACCGCCGGCGCGAATGATGGCAGCGGCCTCGTCGATGGCAGGCCCTGCAGGCGACGACGGATTGACGACGCGGATCCGGGCACTCATGGCAGGCGTCTCAGTCGTGCGAGGGATCAGGTACGCCGACGTCGATGGGCGACCCCTCGTCGGTCCCGAAGAGGTCCAGGTCGCGGCCGATCTCGCCAACGCGTTCCACGCGAACGATTGTCCGAACGGAACGCGCCCCCACCTGGATGACGACGACATACTCGCCCGGATCGACGTTGCGCTGCGGACGCGAACCGAAGTTGAAGCTGACGATCGTGCTCGTCGGCTCGGTCGATCGTGCGGGCGGCGTCCGCCCGGCCGCACGCTCGGCGCTATCACGGGCCGCGAGCGCCTTGGCCGAGTCACGGGCCGCATCGCGGCGGCGCGCGGCGACGATCGAGTCGCGCTGCTGCGACGGCGAGAGCGGCGCGAGATTGGTGCGCAGGTCCCAGACCGCACGGTGTACGCCGGGCCGCAACGGACCGGTGAAGGTCCGCACGGTGTCACCGCGCAACGTGAGGATCGTGATCTTCGCGGCTGCGATGGTGCCGGCAGGAACTGGAGCGACTACGCTGTCGGGCGCACCGACGCGGTACCAGATGAACGCGCCATACGGCGCCTGCGGCGTGCGGAAGGGCCGGTCTCCGATATAGGCCTGCTCGAAGCGTGAGGCGTACTGGAAGGCGGTCCGCGGCTTGAAGGCAAAGAGCTTGGTGGCCTGGACGCTGTCCGCCAACTGCTCGAGCGGCGCAATATCGGCAATCCAGATCGAGCGACCGTGTGTGGCGGCAATCAGTTCGCGGTCGCGCGGATGAATGCGCAGGTCGTGAATCGGCACCGTGGGGAGCGCCGAGTTGAAGGGGCGCCAGTGCAGCCCCCGATCGACGGAGACGTACGGCGCGACATCGGTGCCCACGAACAGCAGGTGGCGGTTGTTCGGGTCTTCGCGCACGACATGCACGAACGCGGCGCCCGTGCGCGGCAAGTCACTCGCAATCGACCGGAAGGTGCGCGCCCCGTCGTCCGAGGCGTACACATGCGGCGCGTAGTCGCCACTGCGGTGCCCGTCAAAGGTGATGTACACCGTGGCGGTATCGAAGCGTGACGGTTCCACGCGACTGACCCAGGTGCCCGCCGGCAGGCCGGGAAAGCGCGCGCTCAGGTCGGTCCATGTGGCACCATCGTCGCGCGTCATCCACACCTTGCCGTCGTCAGTCCCGGCATAGAGCCACCCCGCACGCACCGGTGACTCGGCCAGCGTCGTGACCGTGCCGTGGGTCTCGGCGCCGGTGTTGTCCGCCGTGACGCCGCCGGTCGCGAACTGGGAGACGCGCACTTTCATCGTGTCGCCGCTCGACAGGTCGGGCGAGATGATGCGCCAGTCGTCGCCGCGGTTGAGGGACTTGATGACCTTGTGGCCCGCGGCGTACACCACCTTCGGGTTGAACGACGACAGGAAGAACGGCGTCGACCAGTTGAAGCGCAGCTCGGCCGTGGAGTCGGCCCGCATGCGCGTGGCGATCCGGTCGAGCGCGGCGCGCATGGCCGGCGTCTCGGGCACGGTCGTATCGCCGCGGATGACCACGAGCGAATCCTGCCACGAACGCATGCCGCGATCGAGGGTCGAGCGACGAATCGTCTTGCTGAACCCCGTGGCGAGATCGAGCCGGTTGATGATCCCGCCCTGCGACTCGGCATAGATCACCGTCGGTTCATCGGGGTCCTGCGCCGTGTAGAAGCCGTCGCCGCCGCCCACATTGCTCCAGTCGCTGTTCTGCAGCGTGCGATTGCTGCGCAGGCGACTCGGTCCGCACCAGGAGCCGTTATCCTGCAGCCCTCCGCACACCCAATACGGCTTGCGGTAGTCGAAGCTCACGGCGTAGAACTGTCCGGCCGCCACGTTGTCGACAAAGTCGAAGGTGGCGCTGCGATCGCGGCTCACCGCAATGCCGCCATCGCCGGCGATCATGAGATGCTCGGGGTCCGCGGGATTGATCCACATGGCGTGCCAATCCGTGTGAATGCTCCCGGCCGCGGGCCGCGGCGTCTTGCCGCCGTCGTCGGACACGCGGAAAGTCGAGCTCATCCAGTACACGCGATCCGGATTCTTCGGATCGACGCGCACCTGCGAGTAATAGAAGGGGCGTGCATCACCCAAGTAGCGGAACATCAGTGTCCAAGTCGCGCCGCCATCCGTGGTGCGATACAGTCCGCTCGGCGACTTGGCGCGCTTCGTACTGTCGGGCTTCTCGCCCGGAGCGAGCGCGCGCGGCGCCGTATCGGCCTCGACCATCGCATACACGACCTTCGGGTTCGACGCCGCAATGGCGAGTCCGATGCGTCCCTTGGTGGTTTCAGGGAAGCCGCCCCCCGTCACTTCGCTCCACGTGGTGCCGCCATCGGTGGTGCGCCAGAGCGCCGAACCCGGGCCACCGGAGTTGAGAAACCATGGACCACGTACGCGCTCCCAGCTTGCGGCCCAGAGCACGTTCGGGTTGGTGGGATCGATGGCGACATCGACGAAGCCCGCCTTGTCCGACACGAACTTGCTCCGCGTCCACGACTTGCCGCCGTCGACCGTCTTGTACAGGCCGCGATCGGCGTTCGCATTCCATGTGGCGCCCACCGCCGCGACCCACGCGATCTCGGGGTTGGTCGGATGGATCACGATCCGGCCAATGGACTGCGTGGCCTCGAGACCCGATCGGGCCCACGTGGCGCCCCCGTCGACGGACTTGTAGACGCCGCCCCCGGGTGAAATCGAGTTGCGGGCGTCCTCTTCGCCGGTCCCGGCGTACAGCACGTTCGGATCGGACGGGGCGACCGCCAGCGCACCCATCGAGATGACCGCTTCGCGTTCGAACTGCGGCGTGAAGGTCGTGCCACCGTTGACGGTGCGCCAAATGCCGCCGGTGGCATACGCCACCCAGAACACGCGCGGATCGCGGCTGCTGACCGCCAGGTCGGTGACACGACCGGCCATGTTGGCCGGACCGATCGATCGCCAACGCAGGGCGCCGAGAAGGGCCGTATCGGGGGCGGTGGTCATCTGGGCCCGCGCGGGGGCGGCAAGCACGAGTGCCAGCGACGCGGCGCGGGCAAGAGAGCGGAGGCGCATGAAGCTGGACGAGAGGGTCGGGCGAGCGGATCGACGAACGTGGGTCATCCTACGCACTGCACACGAACTAGGCATGCACTACGCAGTGGCGCGCTGCTTGATTCGCTTCTTGAGCCGCTTGCGCATGAGCTTGAGCTCCTCGGGGGTGGCTTCGCGCTCGCGCGCGAGCCGGTCCACCAATGCCGCCGGTGACCCCCCGAAGAACGGGCCGAGCAGCCGGTGGAGTTCCGCGCCGGCCGCTTCGTCGCGTGTGACCATGGCGCGGAACCGGTGGGCGCGTCCGTCGCGCCGATGCGCCACATGCCCCTTGGCGTCGAGGGTGCGCAGGATCGTGAGCACGGTGGTGTAGGCGAGCGGATCGGTGATGGCGGCGCGGACATCGGCCACGGTGCTCGGACCCAACGTCCAGAGGGCCGCCATCACGTCGAGCTCGCGGCCAGTGAACAGGGGCAGGGGGCGGGCCATCACGGAATGTCGCCCGAGCACGGGCGCGGGTCAACAACTAGATTGCTAGTAGATGCGGATGCCAGGCAAGGACGATGATGCAGCATGGGAGCTCCCACCGGACGACGACATCCCTGATTCGGGGGTCGATTGGCGCCGGGCGGCTGGCTCGTTCGTGCTCGTGCCGATCCTCGGTGCCGCCGGGATGGCGCTGGATGCCATGCGGCGCACCTTCGACCCCAAGCTGGCCAACAGCAACGCGCCACACCTGTCGCTGATCGGTTCGTCCGGTGCAGGGCCGATCTTGCCCGGTGAGCCAACCGACCAGATCCGCGCGGCCGTGCACGCGGTGGCCGCCCGCGTGGCGCCGTTCGAGGTGGCGGCTGGGCTCCCGATGCGCTTTCCCGGCACCGACATCATCTCGTTCGAACTCGATCCGCACGGACCACTGCGCGCGCTGCACGAAGCGGTCAAGGCGAGCGGATTGCGGTTCGGTCCGGTGCGGTTCCCCTTCTCGCCGCACCTCACCATCAACTTCTACCGGACGCTGGACCGGGCCCGCGAGCGCGCGCTGCTCAAGCTGCGCCTTGAGGTTCCGATCGTGATCGATCGGCTCGAGCTCTCGCGTACGAACGACCCGCAGCCGCCGTCGGCGCTCTTCACGGTGCCGCTCAGCGGCCCTCGCGCGTGAGCCCTAGCTTTCGCATCATGAGCGTTGCCCTGCGTCGCGCCCTGCACGTGCCCCTGGTTGCCGGATGGCTGCTCGCGATCGTGGCGGCGCCGCTCGTGGCGCAGCTCTCCTTGCTCAAGGCCCGGCCAGCGGACGACACGACGCGTCCGCGCGCGCGCACAGAAGAGACCGAGGGGGTTGATCCGGATTCACCACGGGCGGCCGTGCGCGATTTCGAGCGCGCCGCGCGCCGGGGCAACTGGACGGAGGCGGCGCGCTATGTCGTTGTTCCAGCCGAGTCCGCGTCGCGCGCGCCGGAGCTCGCCCGTCGTCTGGCCGCCGTGCTCGATCGCCACATCGAGATCCGGCTCGACCTGCTCTCGCCCCGCGCGGCGGGGGATACGGCCGACGGCCTGAGCGCCGATCGCGAACAGATCGGTCGCATTCCATCGGCGGAGCTGGGCACGCAACCGGTGCGCCTGACCCGCCTGGAACAGCCGCCGCCCGCGCATTGGGTGTTTGCGCCACGCACGATCGCCAACATCGACGGATGGTACGATGAACTCGAGGACCGGTGGCTGCGCGACCGGCTACCCGACTGGCTCTTTCTGGCGGGGCCGTTGCAAGTCCAGTGGTGGCAGTGGCTGGCGGTCCTGCTCTTCCTGCCACTGGTGGCGCTGCTGACCTTCCTGCTGCGCCCCGTTCTGCGCGCGGCGGTGCATGCGCTGCCCATCACGACCGAGCGGACAGCCGAGGTGCTGGTCGCGGTGCTGGGAACGCCGACGCTCACGGTGATCGCCGCCTTCCTGCTGCAACAAGCGGCGGCACCGGTGTTGGTCACAGCGGCTGGCCGCCGGGTGATCGGCGCGACGGTCATGGCGTTGATCATCGCCGCACTGACCTGGTGGGTCCTGCGCGCGGTGACGGTCGTCGTGCACCTGGTCCCGGATGCCGACATCACCACGGGTCGTCCCGGCATGCGGTCGGCGCTGCAACTCGGCGGGCGCGTGGCCAAGGTGCTGGTCGTGTTCGCCGGCATCGTCGCCATCTTCGCGGACTTCGGCTATCCGGTCGGGACGCTCCTCGCCGGCCTCGGCATCGGTGGTATTGCCGTGGCCCTTGGCGCGCAGAAGACGCTCGAACACTTCTTCGGGTCGGTCTCCATCGGCATCGACCAGCCGCTCCGAGTGGGCGACTGGGTCAAGATCGAGGAGTTCGAGGGCGAAGTGGAGTACATCGGGCTGCGCTCCACGCGCATCCGCACGCTCGAGCGCACCCTGATCTCGTTGCCGAACGGCAAGCTCGCCGAGATGCGGACGGAGAACTTTGCGCAGCGCGACCGGATCCGCTTCTTCACGCTGCTCGGCGTCGAATACACCACACCGCCGGCGCAGCTCCGCGCGGTACGCGATGCGCTCGAAGCGGCACTGCGCGCGCATCCGGGCATCTGGCAGGACCGCGTGGTGGTCCGCATCAAGGAGTTCGCGGCGTACGCCATCAACATCGAGATCATGGCCTGGTTCGTCACGTCGGAGGTCGATGACTTCCGCGCGGCGCGCGAGGCGATGCTGCTGCGCTTCCTGGATCTGTTGGCCGCGCACGACGTGCGGCTGGCCTACCCGACGCAGACGATGCAGGTGATCGGGACGAACCCGGTGGCGACGGACGCCGGAGCGCCGCCCGCGCCCTGACGCCTACCCGCGCGTGCGGCGCAGCGTGGCCTTGACGCGACCGAGGAAGCGGCGCGGGTCGTACGGCTTGCGGATGTAGTCGTCGGCGCCGTCGTCGAGCAGCCCCGTTTCGAGCGCCTCGTCGCTGCTACCGGTCAGGATGATGATCGGTACCCCGGCGGTCAGGACATCGGCGCGCATCTCGCGCAGCACGTCGTGGCCACTCACGTTCGGCATGTCGAGGTCGAGGACCACGAGATCATACGTGATCCCCGAGCGTATGCGCTCGAGCGCCTCGGCGCCGTCGGTCGCCTCATCGACCTCGAACTTCTCGGACATGAGCAGCGCGCGCGCGATCATCCGGTTGGCGCCATCGTCATCGACCACCAGGACGCGCGGCACCGCGTCGGGCCGCGCATCCTCGGCGATGGCCGCGAGCACGCGCTCGGCCGCGAGTGCGATCGTGCCGCGCGGCGCAGCCACGGGTTCCGGAAGCTCGACCGACGGCCGCAGTTGCTGTGCGATCGGCGGTGTGCCAACCGGTGTCGTGCTCGCGGTCGACGGCTCGGCGGCGAGCGGCGGGAGTCCCTCGTGCGCCTTGTCGTCGACATCACCCAACACGCGCTCGAGTTCCTGCAGCGTCGTGTCGCCCATCGCGACGCGATCCACGCCGGTGGCGCGCAGCGAGCGCATCCCGTTCTGGACCGCGACGGCCTCGATCTGGCCGATCGTCCTGCCCTGCGCGATCATCTCCGCAATGTCGGGCGTGACCTCGAAGACCTGCGCGAGCGGCAGCCGGCCACGGTAGGCTGCGTCCTTGGACGCTTCGCCCCCGCCGACGCGCACAATCGGGCGGACCTCGAACGCCTGCGCCAGCCGCTCCTCTTCGTCGGTCAGGGCACCGTCGGGCTCGATGAGCTCCGCGACGGCCGGGTTGATCCGCCGCACGAGGCGCTGCGCCACGGCGCCGCGCAGCGTGGTCGCGATGGTCGCGTTGTCGAGTCCCAGATCGGAGAGTCGCCGGATGGCGCTCGGGGCATCGTTGGTATGCAGCGTGGCCAGCACGAGGTGTCCGGTCAGCGACGCCTGCGCGGCCATGGCGGCGGTCTCCGGGTCGCGGATCTCGCCCACGAAGATCACGTCCGGGTCCTGCCGCAGGATGGCGCGCAACGCCGAGGCGAACGTGACCCCCTGCTTGGTTTCCACCTGGATCTGCGTGACCCCGGGCAGCTCGAACTCGATCGGGTCCTCGACCGTCATGATGTTGATGTCGGGACCGTGGATCTCCTGCAACGCGGCGTAGAGCGTTGTGGTCTTGCCCGAGCCGGTGGGCCCGGTGACCACGACGATGCCATCGCGATGCGTGAGCAGGCGCTTGAAGCGCAGCAGTTCGGGTTCCAGGAGCCCGACCTGCGAGAGCGGCACTGCGCGCTGCGTGTCGAGAATGCGGATCACGCACTTCTCGGCACCACGCGCGGGAATCGTCGAGATGCGCAGGTCGTAGGTGCGGCCGTGCATGTGCACGCGGGCGCGTCCATCCTGCGGGCGCAGCCGGTCGGCGATGTCGAGCTTCGCCATGACCTTGATGCGCGAGATCACGCGACTGAGCGCCGGCAGCGGCATCTGCCCCGAGTTCACCAGCACGCCGTCGATGCGGTAGCGGACGATCCCCTGATTGCCGGCGGGCTGTAGGTGGATGTCGCTCGTGTTGCGCTCGATGGCGCGCTGCAGCACGAGGTTGACCAGCTGCACCACCGGGCCGGAGGTGGCCTCATCGGCGCTGACGTTGTTCTGCGCGGCGATCTCGTCGTCGTCGATGACGCGAATGCCGGCACCGGCGTCATGCACGCCGCGCAGCATCTGCTCGATGGTCTGCTCAGGCGAGTAGGTGGCCTCGATCATCTCGTGCAGCGCGATCGGCGAGGCCACCTCGCACTTGACGGTGCGACCGGCGGCAAAGCCGACGTCCTGCTCCATCTGCATGTCGGTCGGATCGGCCGTCGCGACCGTGATGCTCCGATCGTCGCAGCGCATCGGGAAGATGAAGTGCCGTCGCACGAGACGCTCGGGCAACAGCTTCCGGGCGCCGGGTTCGGCACGTCCGAGATTCGCAACCGGCAGCCGGAAGTGCTCGCTCACGCGCCTGGCCAGCGTCTCGCCGTCGAGGGCGCACCCGTCCATCACCTGCTTCCACGCGTCCACGACGGTCGCGCCCACCGGCGTCTCGAGCGAGGCGGCGCCGAGGACGTCGGCACGTCGCGCGACGCCGACAATCCAATGGGAGGGACGAATCAGGGTGCTCACGGGGTGGGACCGGCAGGGGACTGAACGACGGACGACGCTTCCCTGCAAGTATCGGCGGGCGCGCCGATATCGTGAGGTGACGCGGCTAGGCCGCGACTCGCCGAAGCACCGCCTGCACGCGGGCGAGAAACGCCTTCGGTTCGATCGGCTTGCTCACGAAGTCATCCACGCCGCCGGCGAGCAGGGCGTTCTCGAGCTCGTCGTCGCTCGAGGCGGTGAGGATGATCACAGGAAGCTCCGGTGCCACGCCCTCGATGCGCAGCTGACGGAACAGCTCGTGCCCGTCGACGTTGGGCATGTCCAGATCAACGATGGCGAGGTCCGGCGGCTCACCAGCTGCGAGCGCCGCAAGTGCCTCCGCACCGTCGCGCACTTCGGTGACCACGAAGCGCGATGCCTTCAACAAGGCACACACGATCATCCGCGTCGCGCCGTTGTCCTCGGCCACCAGGATGCGGGTCGGCCGATTAGCCGCTGGCGCACCCGGGGTTCGCGGACGGCGGAGACAGGCGCGCGTGTACGCCGTTGCGATGGCGGCCGCGATGTCATCGGGCGCGGCAATCTCGAGCGCGACGCTCCGGCCCGACAGATCCGCGATCTCGTGCAACATCAGTGCGTTGGTCGGGTCCGCGACGGCGACCGTCAACATCCCGCCATCGACGCGTACGGGGAACGCGCCGTGCCGCTGTGCCACGTGCGACGGCAGCATGGCGAGCGCCGCCGGGTCGGCCCCCCCCAGATTCGCCAGACGCATGCGATAGCGCTGAGCGACGGCCGCTGCGGAGAACACGTCAACGACCGTCATGCCGCCTTCTCCTGGCGCGCCTGCTCCAACTGCGCGACGACCGCACCCCACTCGCGCTCCACCGCCTCGCGCAGGGCGCGCGCCCCCGCGAGGTCACCCGCCTTGCCCGCGGCCTCCATGTCGCCGAACAGCGCGGCCACACGATGTGCGTGCAGGCTCCCGGACGAACCCTTGAGCGCGTGGGCCGCCGATGCCACCCCGCGCGTGTCTGACGCATCGAGTGCCGCACGCAAGGCCACCATCCGCTCGGGCCCCTCGCGGAGGAAGGTCTCGATGGTCTGGTCCACGATGAACTCGATGCCGGCCTCCCGCATCGACTCACGGAAGGCGGCCACATCCACGGCCGGTTCCGCCGGCGCGACGGCCCCGGTGGCGTGAGGCGTGAGGCGCATGACCCCCGCCGGTAGCGCAGCCGGCTCGGACACAGCGGCAGCGGGTGCTGCCGCATCGGCGCGCGGGCTCCCGTCGGGCGTCCGGAAGATGATGGCGCTGACGCCACGCGGGCCCGGGACCGGCGGCGCCTGCGCGATGGCCTGCTCCACCACATGGCCGATCGTGCTCGTGTCGACCCACCCCTCGATGGCCGAGAACAGTTCGTGTGCCTTGAAGGGCTTGGTCAGGAACCCGTTCATGCCGGCCGCAGCGCATCGCTCGCGTTCCTCCTGGAAGGCATGCGCCGTGAGGGCAAGGATCGGCAGCTTGGCGAAGCGGGAGTCCTGCCGGATGCGCTTGGTGGCCTCGACGCCGTCGAGTTCCGGCATCTGGATGTCCATCAGGACAAGGTCGAACGTCCCGTGCATGACCGCCTCGACCGCCAGCGCGCCGTTCACCACCATCGTCACGTTGTGGCCTCGCTTCTGCAGCATCGACGACGCGACCTGCCGGTTCACTTCCCCGTCCTCGGCCAGCAGGATGTTGAGCGGTCGCAGCGCCTCGCGCACTTCGTATCGCGTGATGATCGACCGGAGCGGAACGCCGGGCATGCTCCGGCGCGCGAGCAAGGCCGAGGCGGTCCAGAGGTACTCGAACCGCGACACGGGCTTGGTGAGGTAGGCACCGATGCCCAGCTCGCGTGCCTGCTTCGAGTCGCCCGGCTTCCCGGACGACGTCAACACGAGCACGCGCGTCGCCTGGAGCTGCGGGTCACGCGCCATCGAGCGCGCCAGCTCGAAGCCGGACACGTCAGGCATCATCAAGTCGAGCGACACGAACTGGAACGGGGCGCCGACCGACACGGCCTCATGCAGCATGACCAGGGCTTCCGCGACGGTGCCGGCTTCGGCCACCCTGGCGCCGGCCCCCTCGAGGAAATCGCGCACGAGCGCACGCGAGGCCACGCTGTCGTCCACGACCAGACAGTGCGTGCCACGGAGCGAGGCATGCGTCGGACCCTCCTCCGCCTTGGTCACGAGGTCGCGCTGCAGCGGCAACACGAAGAAGAAGGTCGAGCCGACGCCGAGCGTGCTCTCCAGCTCGAGGGCGCCTCCCATCATGCCGGTCAGCCGCCGCGAGATCGCGAGCCCGAGCCCGGTGCCGCCGTACTTCCGCGTGATGGACGAGTCGGCCTGCGTGAACTCGTCGAAGATCGTCTTCTGCACGTCCGGCGCGATGCCGATTCCGGTGTCGCGCACGGCAAAGCGGATGAGCGGACGGCCATCGCGCTCTCCCTCGACCGACACGGTCACCACGACCTCGCCCTCGTGCGTGAATTTCGAGGCGTTGCTCACGAGGTTGGTGATCACCTGCCGCAACCGGCCCGGGTCGCCCACCACGTTGGTCGGGACGTCGGGCCGGATGTCGAGCACCAGCTCGTTCGCGTGCTCCGCCGCCTTGGGCATCATGAGGCGCACGGCGGCCGACACGACCTTGCCGAGGTCGAAGGGCACGTGCTCCAGCTCCAGGTGCCCGGACTCGATCTTCGAGTGATCGAGAATGTCGTTGAGCAGGGCCAGCAGCGACTCGGCCGAGGTCTGACACAGCTCGGCCAGGCGGCGCTGTTCGATGTTGAGATCCGTGTCGAGCAACAGCTCCACCATGCCCAGCACCCCGTTCATCGGCGTGCGGATCTCGTGGCTCATGTTGGCGAGGAAGGCGCTCTTCATCTTCGTCGCCGTCTCGGAACGATCGACCAACTCCCGCATGCGCGCGCCGGCTTCCTCGCGCGCGGTCAGGTCACGGGCAATGCCCACGAGGCCCAGCGGTTGCCCGGCGGCGTCGAAGTAGGCGGTGCGGACCGTCTCGAAGAAGATGCGGCGGCCATCGGGCATCTCCACCCATTCTTCCGACTGCACCGGGACGCGCGAGGTGAAGGCCTGCTGATCGAGCATGACGGCAGCGTCGGCCCGCGAGGCGTCGAAGATCTCCGCCGCGCGCCGCCCGACCACTTCGCTCTCGGTCCGGGCCACGCCTGCCGCGAATGCGTCGTTGCAGCCGCGATAGCTGCCGTCCGGTGCCAGATGGAAGATGCGGTCCGCGGTGCTGTTGAGCAGCGAGCGGAGCAGCGATCCCTGCCGCGCCAGATCCTCGAGCGTCTGTTCGCGCGCCACCCGCGCGCTCACGTCGCGCGTCGTGCCCTGCACGCCGAGAATGGTGCCGTCGAGGTCGCGCAACAGCCGCGCCGACAGTGACACATGCACCTGCTTGCCCTGCGCGTCGAGGTGCACGCTGGCGTGATCGATCACCTCTTCGCCGGCCAGCACGCGCATCAGCACGCTCAGGTCGCGCCGCACGTAGTCGGGGTGCGTGCGATCGACGAACGGCAGTCCCACGAACGACTCGGCCGGCGTCTTGTAGACCGTTTCGGCGGCCCGGCTCACGAAGGTCCAGCGGCCGTCGAAGTCCATGCGCCAGAGCACGTCGCTCGCTTCGTCGACGAAGCGCCGCAACCGGTCCTCGGCAACGCCCACGCGCTCGCTCGCGTCGAGCGACGCCACCAGCTGCTCGTGCGCCCGGCCCACGAGCACCGACATCATCGGCCCGAACGCGAGGATCATCGCCAGCAAGGCCAGGCGCATGCCGTCGAGCCCGCCGATCGGGATCCCCACGAGGAAGGGCACGAGCATCACGAGCGCGAAGATCGTGAAGCTGCGTGGATGTGCGACGAGTGTGCTCGTTGCGCCGGCCACGAGGCCGGCCGCGCCCAGCAGGAGCAGCGCGAGATGCGCCGTCGACATCGTCAATGAACAGAGCAGGAACACCAGCCCCCACGCGACGCCCGTCGCGATCGTGCCGAGCATCAGGGCGTGGGTGATCTGGTCGGGATCCGTGAACGTGCGCGCCCGCGTCATCAGGGCGTAGCGCGCGCCGAGCCCTGTGAGCAGCACCGTGACCGTGCCCACGAGCGCCATCGGCGACACGTTGCCCAGCAGCTCCGCCACCACGATGAACATGACGACGATCTGCCCCGGAAAGCCCGGGCCCACGTTGTGCAGATAA
Organism: Gemmatimonadota bacterium; assembly: GCA_031372565.1. GTDB lineage: Bacteria > Gemmatimonadota > Gemmatimonadetes > Gemmatimonadales > Gemmatimonadaceae > JACPPC01. The sequence goes on from JANMLN010000192.1 coordinate 59,991, forward strand.
CGTTGCGCCAGGAGGTGCCGGACCGCGGTGCGTACGCGCAGCCCCTCCAACGCCGTGTCGCCACCGAAGGTGGACGACGCAGGCGCTCGATCAGTCGCGGGGGTGCTGCGAGGTGGGGCGGAGGTCATGGCGGAGTCTCAGGTCGTCCCTGCGTCGGGCCGGGAAACTCCTTCGGGTATCGACCGCCGACCGTCGATTCTTGTCTCGGGCGTTACAGCGCGGGATCGCGCCCAGCACCGCGCTGCACCGCCGTGTCACCGAACTTGCCTCGAATCACGTCCACCGCCTGCGACAACTTGCGGTCGCGGGCCGACTCGACCGCCCCCGCGTCGCCTGCGGACGCCGCCGCGTCGAACAGCCCCGGCTGCCGGTCGGCCGCGTCCGAGAGCCCCGACACCCCCACCCCGGCAAGCCGAACAGGCGCGCGCCGCCGTCGCCTGAGCGCCAGGAGGAGCGCGAGTGCGAGATCCGTGACCGCGCGATCGGACTCGATCGCATCCTGCACGGTGCGGCTGGCCGAGCGAACGGAGAAATCGGTGTACTTGAGCTTGACCGTGACGGTGCGCGCCATGAGGCGACTCCCCCGCAGATCGGTCGCGACGCGCGCGGCGAGCCCGGCCACCTCCCGCTGTATCGCGGATTCGCTCGCAATGTCGCGGCGGAAGGTGTCCTCGTGGCTCACGCTCTTGGCCGGCTCGCGCGCGGTGATCGTCGCATCGCCGATGCCGCGCACGCGCCTCCAGAGCCACCCCCCCGCGCGCGCGCCGAACCAGCGCTCGAGGGTGGTGATGTCATGCGGCAGCACGTCGGCCGCGCGCAGCAGCTCGCGTGCGCTGAGCGCCTGCTGGAAGCGCGGGCCGATCCCCGGGATATCGGCGAGCGCGACCTGCTCGGCCATGAAGCGTGCTTCGTCGCCCGGATCGACCACGAAGACGCCGGTGCGATTCGTGCCGGGCTTCGGCTTGCCGAACTCGACCGCGAGCTTGGCGATCAGCCGATTCGTGCCGCCGCCGAACGACACGGCGAGGCCGGTGGTTGCCTGCACGGCGGCCCGGATGCGCGCGGCCGTGTGGGCCAGCGATTCGTGCTGATACAGCGCCTCGGTACCCGAGAGATCGAGGTACCACTCGTCGATGCTCGCCCCGCGCACCACGGGGGTGAACTGCTCGAGCACGGCGCGAATGGCGCGACTCATCCGGGAACAGGCGCCGCGCGGCACGGGAATGCAGAGCGCGTCGGGGCAGAGGCGCAGCGCCCGCGCGATGGGCATGCCGCTGCGCACGCCGAAGGCCCGCGTCTCGTATGAGGCCGAGCAGACCACGCCACGACTGCCCGGTCGTCCACCCACGATCAGCCGGGTCGCTCGGCCCGCGCCTTCCGGATCGACGAGTCGCGCGACGGCCACGAAGAACTGGTCGGCGTCAGCGAGGAGAATGCGACGCGGGGCGCTCATCCGGTCCGGGGCCGCCCGCGTGCTACCTGGGCGCGATCGCGCCCTTCACCGCGTCGAGGGTGGGCGTCAACGAGGCAAAGGTGTCGTGGTCGGCGCCCGCCGGGTACGGATTCTTCGACGCGATGATGCCGGCGTAGACGCGTCCGTTGGCGCGGGCGATCTCGACGCCAGCGGGCACCGGCTTCTGGCCAAGCTTTGCCGCGTCGTAGACCAGCACGGTCAGCAGTGACTGCGACTTGAGTGCCGAGGCCGTCGGTTGAAAGGCGAAGTGCACCACATGCCGCACGCCGGGCCAGGTGCCCGACGCACTGACCCCCGGTTCCTCGACGATGCGCACACGCGCCGACCAGGCGCCCGGCACCGCGTACTCGAAGTGACCCGTGAGCGAGGTGTAGACGCTTGGCGGTGCCTGCACGACCGCGCCGGCTGGCGCGTCGGTTGCTGGTGTGGCCGTGGCCTTGGCCTTGGGCTTGGGCGCATCGCACGCGGAGACGGCGAGCGTGGCCGCGAGCAGCGCGCCCCTCACGCGCGCGGTCACAGCGCCTTCCGGATGGCGTCCGCCAACTTCTGGTCGGCGCCCATGCCCGAGTACACGACCTTCCCCGTCTTGTCGAGGATCACGACATAGCTCGTGCCGGGCGCGTCGAACTTCTCGCTTGCTTCGCCCGAGCGGTCGTACAACACGTCGCCGACCAGCGGGTGGGTCGCGAGGTGCTTGATGACGACCTCAGGCGTCTCGTTGAACGAGACGGCAATCGTGAGGAACTTGATTCGACCGGCATGCCGCTTGGCGGCGGCGGCGATCTGCGGCGCGAGCGCGCGGCAATTGCCGCACCACGCGGCCCAGAACTCGATGAGGACCGGGCCCTTGCCGACGTACGTGGCGATGTCGGCCTTCTGCCCTTGCAGCGTTTCGAGCGGTGCCGACGTCGGCGCCATGGCGCCAACCTTGAGTCCTTCCTGTGCCTGCGCCCGTGGTGCGGCGGCCACGAGGAGGGCAGCGCACAGCGCCACAACGGTCGAGCTGCGATTTAGTATCATGATGTCAACAATTGCAGCGAGGGTCGCATCCGGAGCGCTGGTCCCGTCATGCACGCGCGGTGCGTGCGACCAACGGGCCACGGGATCGCGACGATCCCGGACGCATCCTGTACCCACCCCGACGCGGGGAGGTTCGTCGAATGTATCCCACGCTGCGCCACGCTGTGGAGTGGCCGACTCCCGGGCAAGGCGCCGTGTCGTCCTGAGCGCATCGTCGTCCTGAGCGCATTGTCGTCCTGAGCGCAGCGAAGGACCTGCTTTTCCCCTTCTCCCCACCCCCCATCCACCGCCGACCCACCCGGCTAGATTCCCCGTCCGCCGCATTCGGCGCCCCGCACGCCTCAACCGCTTCTCTCCGACCCGATCCATGGCACCGCAGTTCATCTATGTGATGAAGGGCCTGCGCAAGGTGATTCCGCCTGCGCGCGTCATCCTCGACGATATCTGGCTCTCGTTCTACCCCGGGGCCAAGATCGGCGTCCTCGGCGCCAACGGCGCCGGCAAGTCGTCGCTGCTGCGCATCATGGCCGGCGTGGACACCGAGTTCCAGGGCGAGGCGTGGGCCCACAAGGGAACGCGCATCGGGTACCTGCCGCAGGAGCCGAACCTCGACGCGTCGCTCGATGTGCGCGGCAACGTGGAACTCGCGCTCCAGTCACAGCGCGCGACGATGGACGAGTTCAATGCCATCAGCATGAAGTTCGCCGAGCCGATGGACGACGACGAGATGAACAAGCTGCTCGAGAAGCAGGGGAAGCTGCAGGAGTACATCGATCAGCACGACCTCTGGAACCTCGACAACAAGATCGAGGTGGCGATGGACGCCCTCCGCCTGCCGCCGGGGGACGCGGAAGTGACCAACCTCTCGGGCGGCGAGAAGCGGCGCGTGGCGCTCTGCCGCATCCTGCTCGAAGAGCCGGACATGCTGCTGCTCGACGAGCCGACCAACCACCTCGACGCCGAGTCGGTGGCGTGGCTCGAGAAGTACCTCGAGACGTACCCCGGGACCGTGGTGGCCATCACCCACGATCGCTACTTCCTCGACAACGTCGCCAAGTGGATTCTCGAGCTGGATCGCGGCAAGGGGGTGCCGTACGAGGGCAACTACACCGGCTGGCTCGAACAGAAGCGGGCGCGCCTGGCCCTCGAGGAGAAGCAGGAGAGCGTGCGCCAGAAGACGCTGACCCGCGAGCTCGAGTGGGTGCGCATGGCCCCCAAGGCGCGGCAGGCCAAGAGCAAGGCGCGCCTGCAGAGCTACGAGGATCTGGCCAGCGAGGCGCACAACGATCAGGTCATGGCCAACGAGATCATCATTCCGCCGGCGCCGCGATTGGGCAACGACGTGGTGATCGCCGACAAGGTCAAGAAGGGGTTCGGGGACAAGCTCCTGTTCGAGAACCTCAACTTCTCGCTGCCACGCGCGGGGATCGTCGGGATCATCGGGCCGAACGGCGCGGGCAAGACGACGCTGTTCAAGATGATCACCGGCGGCGAGACGGCGGACGCCGGGGTGCTGAAGGTCGGTGAGACCGTGCAGATCTCGTATCAGGACCAGAACCGCACGCTGGAAGGCAAGCGCACGCTGTGGGAGGAGATCTCCGGTGGGCGCGAGCTGCTGCCCGTCGGCAAGAAGGAGATGAACAGTCGCGCCTACGCGTCGAGCTTCGGTTTTCGCGGGGCCGATCAGCAGAAGCTGGTGGCGAACCTCTCGGGCGGTGAGCGCAACCGGTTGCACCTGGCCAAGACGCTCATGACCGGCGGCAACCTGCTGATGCTCGACGAACCGACCAACGACCTCGACGTCGATACGCTGCGCGCGCTCGAAGATGCCGTGCTCGACTTCAGCGGCTGCGCGGTGATCATCTCGCACGATCGCTGGTTCCTGGACCGTGTGGCGACGCACATCCTGGCCTTCGAGGGCGACTCGGAAGTGGTCTGGTACGAGGGCAACTACCAGTCGTACATCGACGACCTCAAGCGGCGGAAGGGGCCCGATGCGGACCAGCCGCACCGGATCAAGTACAAGAAGCTGGTCCGATAGTCGTCCTGAACGAAGTGAAGGACCTGCTTGTGCCGTAATGGCGACAGGCAGGTCCTTCGCTGTACTGGTGAGAGAAGCAGGTCCTTTAGTCGTCCTGAACGCAGTGAAGGACCTGCTTGTGCCGTAATGGCGACAGGCAGGTCCTTCGCTGTACGGATAGACAAGCAGGTCCTTCGCTGCGCTCAGGACGACACGCAGGCTCATGTCGACTTCGCTACGGAATCACGCGCGCCGCCTTGTTCCGGTCCAGAATCGTCGGCAACCCCTTGGCCTTGAGCTGCTCGTTGAACGGCGCGAGCTCCCGTTGCAGCAGCTGGTCGAGCGCACGCGCCTGCTCCTCGACTTCGGTGCGCAGCAACGCCTGCGTCTCCACATGCTGGTTGGTCGCCCGGAAGTCCGATACTCCCACACCGTTGGCGAGGTAGCCGAGCTTCGAGAGGAGCTTGGAGGCGAACCGTACGCCGTCCTGTCCCTGCCCCGTGAGGCGCAGGTCGATCAGCGTCATCTCTACCTCCGTGATCTTCGCGTCGAGCGCCTTGGCGGTCGCGGTCACGTCCGCTTCGCCCGCCACGCGAATGAGCGCGTCGAGCTGCACGCGCACCGCCTCCGCCCGACGGACGGCCGCGTTCGCGTCCTCGATGTCGCGGCGGATGGCGCTGATCACCTTCACCTGATCCGCGATCTCCGCCTCACTGCCCGTCGAGTTCGGGTCCTTGCGGACCTCGAGCGGCCGCGTGTAGTCCGTCCCGTCGACCGTGAGCTTCACGGTGTACTTGCCCGGCGGCATCAGGATCGCCACGCGCGCCGTGCCCGCATCGCGTCCGGTCGGCCCCACCGCGATGTGAGGTGCAAACATCGGGCTGGTCAGCAACCGCAGCTCCGAGCTCGGCGTGTCGCGCAGGTCCCAGCTCACACGATTCATGCCGGCCTTGTTGGTGCCGTCCCACGTGCGCACGACCTGCCCCTGGGCATCGAGGATCGCGAGCTTGGGCGTCGCCCTGGCCACGTCCTTCAGGTGATACGTGATCGCGGCGCCGTACTCGGGGTCCTCGCCCGTGGTCGGATCGTCGTAGGTGGTCGACGGCGCGGTGATCGGCCGGAAACGATAGGCCGCGCGCGGCGGAAACAAGTGCGCGGGCGCTGCCGCCACCTCGGGGGTCATCTGCTGCAGCGGCGTGATGTCGTCCAGGATCCAGAAGCCGCGACCGTACGTGCTGATCACGAGGTCGTTGAAGTGACCCTGCACCTGGATGCCCGACACGGGCGCCTGCGGCAAGTCGTTCTGCAGCGACTGCCACGAGTCGCCGCTGTCGTACGAGAGATAGATCGCGTTCTCGGTGCCGAGGTAGAGCATGCCGCGGCGAACCGGATCCTCGATGATGACCTTGGCATAGCTCACGTTGCTCTTCGGGATGCCACTGACAATCAGCTTCCACGTGCGACCGTAGTCGGTCGTGCGGAACACGAACGGGTCGCGGTTGTTCTCCTGGTGCGCGTCGACGGTGATGAACGCCGTGGCCGCATCCCACTTGGACGGCGCAATGCTGCGCACCGAACCCCACACGGGGAGGCCAGCCACGTTCTTCGTCAGGTTGGTCCACGAGGTGCCGCCGTCACGCGTGAGCTGCACCTGTCCATCGTTGGTACCGATCCAGATGACGCCCTTCGTCACCGGGGACTCGGCGATGCCGTACACGACGCCCGCATACTCGACGCCGATGTTGTCGCCCGTGAGACCACCCGAACTGCCCATCTTGCTGCGGTCGTTGAGCGTGAGGTCCGGGCTGATCACCTGCCAGCTCTGGCCGCCGTCGGTGCTGCGGTGCAGGTGCTGGCTGCCCGTGTAGAGCGTGTTGTGATCGTGCGGCGAGATGAGAAACGGCGCATCCCACACGAAGCGGTACTTCACGTCCTTGGCCGGTCCGTTGGACTGGTACGGCCACACTTCGACGTTGCGGAACTGGCGCTTGTCTTCCTCGAAGCGCACCACGATGCCGCCCACCATGCCGGAGCCTGACGCGGTGCTCCAGATGACGTTGGGGTCCACGGGGTCCGGCGTCGCCCAGCCACTCTCGCCACCGCCCACCGAGTGCCACATGCCGCGCGAGATGCCCGTGCTGCGCCCGAACCCGAACACGCGGCTGTTGCTCGGGCCGCGATAGGTGGGCTCATCCTGCTTGTTGCCGAACACGTTGTACGGAATCGCGTTGTCGACGGTCACGTGGTAGATCTGCGCGTTCTTGAGGCGCTGGCGATACCAGGTCCTGCCGCGATTGATCGAGATCGAGAGTCCCTGGTCGTGCGCCACGATCATCCGGTTGGCATTGGTCGGGTCGATCCAGATGTCGTGATGGTCGCCACCGGGCGCCTCGCCGCCTTGCTGCACCACGATCGTGCGCGCGCCGTCAATCGACTTGGAGTACGACGCCGTGAGGAAGTAGGTCTCGTCCTCGTCGGCCGGACTCACCGCGATGCGCGAGTAGTAGTGCGCGCGGCCCATCGCATTCCGGTCGCGCGTGGCGAGCGTCCACTTCGTGCCGCCGTCATCGGAGCGCCACACCTGGCCGTTCTCCGTCTCCTGCCCGTTGTTCGGAATGCCGTCGCCTGTCTCCATCATGACGTACACGCGCTGCGGGTTGGACGGCGCGATGGCCACCACGGTCTTGCCCACCGGCTTGGTCGGCAGCCCGTTCCCCTTCACCCGCGTCCACGTCACGCCACCGTCGCGCGACGTGAACAGGCCGCTCCCCGGACCACCGCTCTGGCGTCCCCAGGTGTGGATCTCGATCGTCCACATGCCCGCGAACAGGATGCGCGGATTGCTCGGGTCCATGGCGAGATCGGAGCAGCCCGTGTTCTCGTCGGTGAACAGCACCTTGGTCCAGGTCGCGCCGCCATCGGTGGTGCGGAACACGCCGCGATCGGGCTGCGGTCCGTACGCCGTGCCAAGCGCGCACGCGAGCACCGTGTTCGGATCGGTGGGGTGAATGACCACGCGGGCGATGCGTCCGGTCTTCTCGAGGCCCATCAGCGCCCACGTCTTGCCGGCATCGGTGGACTTGTAGATCCCTTGGCCGATCGAGATGTGGCTGCGGATGTGCGCTTCACCAGTGCCGGCCCACACCACGTTCCGGTCGCTGCGCGACACGGCAATGGAGCCCATCGACTGGACGGGCTGCGCGTCGAAGATGCTCTCCCAGTGCGTGCCGCCGTCGGTGGTCTTCCAGATCCCGCCTGACGCGGCGCCCACGTAATAGGTGTAGGGGTCGCCCACCACACCGGTCCCCGTGCTGAAGCGGTTCCCTTCAGGGCCGATGGTGCGCCAGTGCAGCGCCTTCCAGGCATCGGCGGAGACTTTCGGGGCGGCGGCTTGCGCGCCGAGGACGGCGGGCAACGCGAGTGCGGCGCACGCAACGCGGCGTGCGACGGCAGCGAGAGGTCGGGCAGACATTGGGACTCCGGGGGGAGGGTCGTTCAGACACCGAATCCCTAGAGAGTACCGCCGAATGCGGCGCGTAGCCAGCCGTGGGGGGGGGGGGCCCCCACGCCCACAGGGGGTTGGTGTTTTTAATCGGGGGCACCCACGGGCGAGCGGGGCGGAGCGGGGCCCCGGAGGAGAGCCTTGACCCGCCGCCGCGCGCCCCCCCCCC
>JANMLN010000041.1:0-16198 GCA_031372565.1 Gemmatimonadota bacterium
TCGGTGACCGGGAGCGAGACCTGCATCTTGTGGGCCGCGAAATGGTGCAGCGCCTTGCCGCCCCACTGGATGAGCGTGCCGACGCCGTTGGCCTTGAGGAAGTCCTTGAGCTCGTCGCGGCGGTCGGCTTCGATCTCGTAATTCTGGTAGACGTCGAAGTGATTCGGGTCGCTGTCCGGTGCCGGCGGCAGCCCGAGTTCCGTCACGTCGTGGAGGCCGGCGTGGTACAGCGCCGCAATCGCGCGGCGGCGGCCGATGATGGCCGGGTAGTCCTGGAACTCCCAGTCGAGGATCGCGGCAAAGAGGTTGTCGAGGCGCGAGTTGAGCCCCCACTCCACCACCTCGCCATGCGCGTCGCGGCCGTGGTCACGCAGCAGCCGGACCTTGTCCGCGATGGCGTCGTCATTGGTGACGACCGCGCCACCGTCGCCCGGGCAGCCGAGGATCTTGGCCGGGTAGAAGCTGAAGGCGCCCGCCTTGCCGAAAGTACCGGCCTTGCGCCCCTTGAACGTCGAGCCCAGGGCCTGCGCGGAGTCCTCGAGGATGAAGAGGCCGTGCTTGTCGGCGATCGCCTGCAGCGCGTCCATGTTCGCGGTGCGGCCGTTGAGCTGCGTCGGGCAGATCGCGACCGTCTTCTTGGTGATCGCGCGCTCGATCGCGGCGGGATCAATGCAGCGATCCGGGCCGACTTCGACGGGGACGGGTACGCCCCCCGCGAAGTGGATCGCGGCCGCGGTTGCGGCCATCGTGTGCGAGCAGAGGATGACCTCGTCGCCGGCCTTGAGCCCCGCAGCACGCCATGCGAAGTGGAGGCCGTCGGTCGCGTTGGCGACGCCGATCACGTGCTTGACGCCGAGGTAGGTGGCCAGGTGCGCCTCGAAGTCGGTCAGATCCTTCTGCATGATGAACGCGCCGCGCCGCAGCACGTCGCGCACGATGCCGAGGATCTCGTCCTCGCGCTCGGTGAACGCCTTCTGGTAGTTGAAGTACGGGACTGAACGGACGGAAGCCGGCGCGGTGGCAGTCATCGGACGGAGGATGTTGGGAGGGAGGGCGAAGCCGGCGCCGGGCGGGCGATGGCGTAAAACCCGAGGGCGGACACGCCGGCCCGAGGTTGGCGCGCACCGCTTCCGACGCAGCGGAAGCCGGCCTTTTCGATCACGCGAATCGAGGGAGCATTGGCCTCCTCGACAAGGTACCAGTAGCGACGTCCCGGACGGAACGTGTCGTGCAGCACCTGCTGGAGCGCGAGGCCGGCGAGGCCCTGGCCACGCGCCTCGGGGGCCGTCCACGTGTCGCCGACCTGCAGGTCGCCGACGCCCATGAACGGGAAACGGAAGAACCGGGGAAAGACGCCGGCGCGGTGCAGCAGCGTCTCGCCGCGACAGAGCATGATGACGCCGAACTCCCGCGAGCTGAACAGGCGCAGGTGGTGGAACAGCGACCAGACGCGGTTGACGTTCTGCGGGATGCGCGGGTCGGGGCTCCAGCGCTCGCCCGGACGCCACCACACCGCCTGCATGCCAGCGGGAAGCGCGGGCGCGGCGACACGCTCGGCGAGCGTGAGCTGGTAGAAGCGGTGCTCGTCGGTAGCGCTCATGCCGGCTGCATGCCGTGGGATACGACCGAGACATCGCCGGAGCCGCGCACCTCATCGAAGATCTCGTGCATCTGCCGGGCGCCTGCTGCGAGCGACAGGTGCTTCCAATAATAGTCACTACCGCGTTGCCCCATCGCGCGCCGTTCCTCCGGGGTCAGCGCGAGGAGCTGGCGTACGGCCGCGGCGAGTTCGCCGCCATTCTGCGGGGTGAACACGATGCCCGCATCCGCGTCGCGCAGCAGGGCCGCGGCTGCGCCCCGACACCCCATCAGGATCGGGCGCGCCGCCAGCAGGCTCACCTGCGTCTTGGACGGCACCGTCTCGTGCAGGAACGGATCATCGCGCAGGTGCACCAGCAGCGCGTCGGCGATCGCATTCAGCGACGGCATCTCGTCCACGGGACGTGGCGGCAGGATGCGCACGTTGGACAGGTTGCGTGCTGCGACCGCGCGCTCGAGTGCCGGGCGCTCCGGACCGTCGCCGATCAGCACGAACTGCGCCGGCGATGTGGGGCCCATGGCCTCCGCCGCATCGAGCACCACGTCGAGCGCCTGAAGAGGCCCGAAGTTTCCGGCGTACAGCACCAGAAAGCGGTCGTCGAGCCCAAGCCGCGACCGTAAGTTGGCGGGAGGCGGAACCGGGCTCAGCCGGTCCTCGTCCGCCCAGTTCGGCAACACGCGGATCTTGCTCGCCGGGACCCCACGCTCGACCAGGGTGCGGCGGAACCCATCGGTGATCACCGTGATCACCTCGTTGGTGGAGTAGATGAAACGCATGAGACCGTGCAGGGCGCCGCCAACCGCGCGAGATACCAGCCCGGAGCGAAGCATGCCGCTGGCCGTGACCGAGTCGGGCCACAGGTCCCCGATGTGCTGCACCACGCGTGCACCCCACAGCAACCGAAGCCACGCCACGGTGAGTCCCGTCGTGGGCAGATTGTCCACGTGGTAGATGAGCGGCGCCCTCCCCAGCTTGAACGGCGCCAGAACTATGGTGCTCACCATGAACGAGAGGTAGGTGAGGATGCGCCGCGCTGCTGACCGGTCGTGGCTCGGGTAGATCCAGAACCGGTGGACGGGAATGCCGTCAACGACTTCGAGCTGGTAGGGCTTGAGTGCGTAGCCGGGATACGCCCGGCCGATCGGATACCACGGCACCGCGGTCACGACTTCCACCTCCCACCCGTGCTTGTCGCGGAGCACTTTCGCGAGCGGGAGCCCGCGCAACGCGCCCGGTTCGGGGTGGAAGGTGATGGTGACGAAGACGACCCGGCGCGCAGGACGACTCATGAGGCGCGCGCGTACCGGTTGAGCCACAGGTCGAGCAGCAGGAGCCCGAACACCTCACGCGAGAACTTGTTCTCCGCCGTGAAGTTCATCTTCTCGATGTGGTAGTAGTCGCGGAACGGCGACGACATGATGTGCTCGCGGATCCGGTGGGCGGAGCGATTCACGAATGTGCCGATCGGGGTCGTGAACCCCATCTTGTCGGACCGGTGGATGACCGTGCGCGGGAGCGACGGTTCGGCCAGACGGCGCAGCACCGGCTTGAGGTCGCCGCCCGAAAAGAGCGCCGCCGGGTCGAGCTGCACCACGTGCCGCACGAAGTCCTGGTGCAGGAACGACGGACGGCTCTCGAGCGAGTGGCGCCCGCACATCTTGTCGTCGATGTTGAGCAGCCCCTGCAGGAAGTAGCGGCGGTCGAAGCGCAGCATGGCCTGGAGATCGCTGCCGTCCGAGTAACACGCACTGAACGCGTCGCTGAACGAACGCTCCGCCTCGCTGTCGTAGAACGCGTACAGGTGCGGGTCGCCCTTCCGGTGCGTGAGCTCGAAGCGCGCGGCCGGCGTCTCGAGGCGCTTCATCTTGGCGAAGAGCGCCTTGTACGAGTCCTGGAAGCACTCCCCCATGACCATCTGGTACCGGACGTACCCCGCGAACAGTTCGTCGCCGCCGGTGCCCGTGAGGATCACCTTGTACCGGCGCTTCACCTGCGCGAGCAGGTCCTCGAGCGGCAAGATCACGGACCCGATCGTCAGTTCGTCGAAGTCCTGCACGATGTCGCCCAGGCGATCAACGAGGTCGAAGTCCTCGCTCGCATTCACCACGAAGAGCCGGGTGTCGGTCCCCTCCACCACCTGCTTGGCGAAGAAGGTCTCGTTGCACTCGGGGTCGGAGAAGTTGCAGTGGTACGCGATCTCCGGCTGCGCCAGGCGCGTGATGAGCGACGAGTCAATGCCGCCCGAGCAGAACGTCGTGAACGACGTGTCGCTGATCGTCGAGGCGACCACCGCGTTGCGCAGCCGCTCGCGCGTGTCCTCGATCCACCCGTCCGTGAGCGGCGCCAGCGAGGTGTCCGGAGTACCGAGGATGTCCTCGTAGGCCTCGTCGCGCAGGCTGCCGTCGTCGAGACCGAGGACGACCATGTGTCCCGGCCGCACCTTCCGGATCTCCTTGAGGAAGGTCTTGTCGCCGAAGGTGAACTGGTAGCGCACGTACTCCGACAGCGCGAGCGTGTCGAGCGCGAGCCCCGGCCCCACCGCCTCCACAATGCTGCGGATGAGCGACGAGACCGCCAGCCGCCCCTCCGGCCCGCGGAAGTAGTACAACGGCTTCACGCCGAACTGGTCGCGCACGAGCGTGAGCGTCCGCGCCTGCTTGTCGTACACGACGAACGCCCAGAACCCCGTCAGGTCGCGAAGAATCGCGGGTCCGAAGGTGGTCCAGGCGTGGAGCAGCACCTCGGCGTCACTGACGCCGCTCACGCGCACGCCGGCGGACTCGAGGCGCCGGTGGATGGCGGCGAAGTTGTAGATCTCGCCGTTGAACGCGAGCACGTGGCGCTCGTTCTCCATCGGCTGCGTGCCGCGCTCATCGAGGCCGATGATCGAGAGGCGCGTGTGCCCGACGTTCAGGTTGTCCTCGGACCAGAAGCCGATTTCGTCCGGGCCGCGGCGGCGCAGCGCCTTGAGCGTCTTATGCGTGAACGGGCGATCGAGTCGCGCCGTGACCAGGATGCCGCACATGGGCTAGCGCGCTCCCCCGAAGGCGAGCGGCGCCCCCTCGCGGAAGGTCCGCGGCGCACGGCCGAGCACGCCGGCCAGGGTGCTGTTGTCCCCGAGACAGTGGCGCATGTCGCCGGGGCGATACCCGCCCACCACCTCGTACTTGGCCGGCACGCCGAGCACGCCGCCCAGCACCTCGCAGGCATCGATGAGCGTGGTGCCGACACCGGAGCAGACATTCACGATCGGCGGCGCCTCGACGCCGCCGACGATGCGTACCGCCGCCTCGACCAGGTCGCCGACATAGACCCAGTCGCGCTTCTGGCCGCCATCCTCGAACAGCTTGGGCACCTGTCCCGAGCGCAACCAGCCCGCGAGCTTGGCCACGATGGTGGCCTCGCCATCGTCCAGCCGGAGCCGGTCGCCGTACACCGACGAGAAGCGCAGGATCGTGAGCGGCTTGGGGAACGCGCGCAGGCAGAGCTCCTGCATGTACTTGGACGCGCCGTAGAGCTCAAGCGGATTCGGCACCGCTGCCTCGGTGATCGGCACGATGTCGGCCACCTCGCCCGTCGCCGGGTCCATCACCTCGAAGCGCCCCGCCTCGAGATCGGCCGCACGACGCGACGCATCGCGCAGCGCGCCCGTGGACGGCACGCGGTACTCGTAGTTGGAGCCGTACACGCTGAACGAGCTCGCGAGCACGAAGCGCCGGAGCTTGGGCCAGTGCATGGCCGCGTCCACGAGCTTGGCAGTCCCCGCCACATTCGCGTCGAGCAGGTTGCCCGGCTCGCGGGCCGCACGCGACACGCCGCCCAGCGCCGCGAGGTGGATCACCGCCTCGACGTCGTCATAGCTCGCGTCCGGCTTCCACCAGCGGAGGTCGATGAACCGGTAGTCGACGTCGCTTCGCAGGTAGGACGGCGGCTGGTGCCAGACGTCCGTGTCGAGCGAGTCGATGACGACCACCGCGTGCCCCTCGGCGCGCAGCGCGTCCACCACGTGCGACCCGATGAAGCCGGCGCCTCCCGTGACGAGAACCTTCATGCGAGCGCCTGCACGGCCTGCGCGATCTGCTCGCGTTCGGCCTCGAACCAGGCGGCGGTGGCCTTGAGTCCCTCGGCGAGCCGCACCTTGGGGTCGAGCCCGAGCACGCGGCCCGCCTTCTCGATGTTCGCCTGCCGGCGCAGCGAATGGTCCCAGTTCCGGCGGGGCGCGTAAGCGATCTCGCTCGACGAACCCGTCGCCGCGATCACGGCCTCGGCGAGATCGCGCACGCGCGTCTGGATGCCGGTGCCGAGGTTGAACGCTTCCCCACTCGCCGCGGGCACGCGGCCGCACCGAACGAGCCCGTCCACGAGGTCATCCACGAAGATGAAGTCGCGCGTCTCGTCGCCGGTGCCGGTGATGGTCAGCGTCTCGCCGTGCATCGCCTTCCAGACCCAGTTCGGGATCACGTTGCGATACGGTCCCGGGACTTCACCGGGCCCGTACGAGTTGAAGAACCGGCACCGCACCGTGGAGACCTGTGCCTGGAAGTAGTTGCAGTAGAACTCGCCCAACGCCTTCGTGATCTGGTACGGCGTGTCGAGGTTCAGGCTGACGGGCATGTCCTCGCGGATCGCCTCGTCGTGGTTGTGCCCGGCGATCGAGCACCCCGCCGACGCATACACCACGCGCTTCGCACCCTGATCGGCCGCCCACTTCAGCGTCACCAGCGTCCCGAGGCCGTTGGTGTGCAAGTCGTCGGTGGGGTGATCCACGCTGTTCTGGTTCGCGAAGAACGCCGCCAGGTGGAAGACGACCGCGTCGCGCCCGCCGGCCGGCATCAGCGCGGGCAGCGTGGCGATATCGCCCCGCACCAGCTGCACCCGATCGTCCACCGGAACGAGCCACTCGTAGCCGGACGTGAGGTCATCAACCACGACGACGCGCTCGGCACCGTCGCTGAGCAGACGGCGAACGAGGCGCGAGCCGATGGCGCCGGCGCCGCCGGTCACGACGGCGTGTCGGATGATCGGCGTGGGGGGATGTGTCATCTCAACGATCGCAGAGGGGATCTCGATTTGGCCGGGGCGCTTTCCGTCACTCTGGCCGGTTCAAGAGCAAACGTAAGCTTAATCAGGACCAACGCTTACGGGGAAGACGGACTCCACGGGTACGCTGTGACGCACGTCACCTGCCCTGGTGCTGAGCCCGATGGCCAGTGCGCATGGCGCCGCCAGCGTGATCCATGCCGTGACGGTGTCGGAAAAGTCACCTCGAAGCAGCATCGGCAGCATGAGGAGGGTGATGGAACCGACCACGGAGGCCATCGGCGTTGCGGTCGATCGCCAGGCCTCGACGCGATGACACAGTGCACCGAGCAGAAGCATTCCCAGCGCGACGAGCGCTGCCCCGCCGTTCCAGTAGAGCTCCGCGACAAAGGACGGAGGAAACGTCGTTCCGGCCTCTACCAGGTCAGGTCGGAGGCGCTCCGCAAAAAGACCTGCGGGCGTGGTCGGCTTCCCCGCCCAGAGCTTTCTTGGAATCAGCTGGGTGAACACGGGGAGGAACGTCCGACCGTGCTCAGCAGGCAGTTCCCGGTCGTGGCTCTCGATCACCAGGGCAAGTTCCTGAATCTGCATGAACTGCGAGCCTATCGTCCGATCGAGAATCAGGTCCATACGCTCGCTCAACGAAAGCTGGTCAAGGACGACCGAGGTGATCTCCTGATTAACGAGATACTCACGGAAGTACAGGTCGTAACCCAAGGCCGCGAACATGCTGGTCACGCCCGTGAACGCGACCGCGAGGATCCCCAGACGCCGTCGAAGCTGGTTGAACATCAGCACGGCTGTTCCTGTCGTGAAGAACAGGATCACCTTCGTGCCGAGCAGGAGCGTCGGCCCGAGGGCGAGGACACCCAGCAGAAGGAAGCGGGGCGACAGCGCCACGCCTGGGCGATCAAACCGTGCACGGAGCGTTACCAGCCACGCGATGGGAAGGAGCTGTGCCCCGTAAAGCAAGAAGTTGATCCCGCTGAATGCGCGTAGGCGATCGGCCTGCGCGGCGAGGAGCGCAGCGATGCCGCCGAGCATCTGCACCCCAAGCGCGAACGCCGTAAGCCCGATGGCGAAGTAGGTCGTCACGACCAGCTGGATTCGACGGGGCCGCCATGCGGCCTTCGCGCGCGTCGCGGGAGCCGGGGGAGACCTCGTCAGCCACCACCCGATCCAGAATGCCCCCGCGGCGAGAATCGCCGTCGTGAGCGCTGCGTGCATAGCCAACTGGTGATCCCGGTATTCGTATCCGAGAAAGGCGGAGGCCGCGTCTCGTTGCGCGGCGAAGGCGCGCAGGGGCGCGAGATACCCGAGTGCGAACGAGATCGCGAAGAGCGCCGGCGCCCCGAGAAGATCGGTTCCCCGCTGGCCGAGCAGTGGGCCGCCCAGCACGGGAACGAAGATCAGGACGGCGAGGACCCACGCCTGCCGTTCATGCGTCCGATCCAGCGCGGTGATCCCAACCGTCATGACGACGAGCAGCGCCAGTGTAACCAGTAGTCCGCGTGAGACGCGGGCAGCGGAGGCAGCGGCCGGCGCATCCTGCGGCGACGGGCGGCTCGCCTCCACCGATGTCACGCGTCCGGCCGCCGCACCAACTCGAACGTAAATAGCCATGCCATCAACTGCACGAATGGCACCTTGGCAATCACGCCATCGAGCGAGTCGAGAAAGCGGAACGCGGCCGGGCGGATCGTGGCAGGCGTGAACGTGCCGGCAGGGCTCAGGAAGTGCCAGTACTTCACCTGCTCTACGGCAAAGAAGCGGCCCAGGAAGCGAACGTCCGCGAGCGAGAGGATGTGGTCCTTCTCCCAAGTCGTACGCAGCTCAGTCGTGTGCTGGCGGTACCAGGTAATCACGGGATTGTAATCCAGCGCTTCGGCGGCCAATGCGCGTCCGCCGGGACGGAGGATGCGCCGCATCTCCGGGGCCGCGTATGAAAGGTCGAGATGGTGCAGCATCCCGGCGCAGATCATCGTGTCGATCGACGCGTCGGGAAGTCCCGTGTGCTCACAATCCCCCTGATAGAAAACACAGCGATCGCCCACGCCGGCGTGATCGGCGAAGCGTCGGGCGGCGGCCACCGATTCGCCGCTGATGTCGACGCCGATGGCCAGGGCGGCACCCGCCTTGGCTGCCTCGATGGTGTAGGCGCCGACACCGCACGCATAATCCATCACGACCTTTCCGGACGAGTTGCGTCGCAGCCAGTCATGGATGTAGTCGCGCGAGCGATCCGTGGCGGCGTAATACTTCTGGTTCGGCACCTCTTCACGCAGCTTACGCTCGAATTCAGCGAAGTCGGCCTCGGACCTGTCCACGATTGAACGCACCTGGTCGTGGAACTCCAGTTCCTCGCGCTTACGCTCCTCGAGCGAAGCAGCCCATCCGGCATCTGCGCGCTGGCCCAGTTCCTGGACGATGCGACGCAGTTCCTCGACGCTGGTTTCCCGGTGGCTCTCGATCGCGGTCACGTTACCTCGCGTCCCCTGCTGAAGAAGGCTGCGTGCTACATTCTCGGCGAAGCCTGAATTTTAACCCGCCCACACCGCAAATGCCATCAAACACGCTGTGCACCGAGCGCCGCTACGTGACGGAGTGCGTTCAGCGGTGACTTTCGCAGGCATGGCGGGCTCGATTCGGGGGTATGGTCGGCGCGCCGCAAGCGCTGGCCTCCCCGCCATGGTGCTCGCGACCTTCGCGGTGCAAGGCGTGACCTACGCCGTGCAATTGGCACTCGCCCCCCTGCTTGGGCCGATCCAGTTCGGCCTGGTGAGGGCTGCGGAAGCCGTCGCGGCGTCTGGAGCGCTTGTTGCGGCAGCGGGGATGCCCGCGCTCATGATGCGCTACGTGGCCGAACGCTCCGATGCGGGCTGGCGCCGGTATGTCGCAGGTGCAGTCTTGCGGGTCGCGGCAATCGGGGGGAGCCTGACCGCAGCGGTACTACTGCTGCTTGCGCCGTGGCTGACCGCGCCAGAAATGGTCCCGTACGTCAGATGGCTGGCGATCTCGGTGGCGGTCACGGCTGTCTCCCGGTCGGGTGTGACCTACTTTTTCGGCGCCGGGATTCCGCAGCGGGTCCCGCGCATCACGATACCGCTCGCCGTCCTGACGGCCCTGTTCGTCATAAGCGGAGCGGCCTCATTCGGCCTCTACGGGTGGGTCGCAGGCCGCGTGCTTGCGGACCTCGTGATGGTCGTCGTCGTCACGCGCGCGGTCATCGCGGCCGCAGGTCCGGCGGCGTCGAGGGATCACGACGCGCGACTCAGCACCACGTCGCTCGCGCGCAGCGGTGTGCCGCTCGCGCTTTCGCTGGTCGCGCGCACCACGATGGACAACGCCTCTGTTCTGGTGCTCGCGCGAGAGGCAAGTGATCCGCAGTCTCTCGGCGTCGTGGGGCTCGTGTCGCTCGCGTCCTCCGCGCTGCTCGTGATTCCCTCCGGCGTCGTCACTCTTGGCCTCCCGCGCATGGTCCAGAGGGCCGGGACGTCGCGCACGGAGCTGTCGCGGTACCTCAACCGCCTGGTGATGCTCGCGACGGCCTTGACGCTCGTCCCTGCCCTCGGTCTGGTCTGGATCGGCCAACCGCTCGTTGGCCGTTGGCTTCCTGCGTATGCACCCGGCCTGGAAACGATCGTGTGGCTCGTGCTCACGACGGCTCCCCGTGTGGCGTCGTCGCTGGCCGGCACTGCACTGCTCTCCGTGGATCGACCCAACGCTTCCCTCGTGGTAACCACGGCCTCGCTTGGAGTCATGGTGCCACTTCAGATCTTCGCGACCCGGACCGCCGGCGTGACTGGTCTCGTTCTGGCCACGTTGGCGGCTGAGTTGGCGAGCGCGCTCGCATTCCTGATTGTCGCGCATCGGCTGATCCACGCTGCGCCGCCTCGAAACGGGGCCTGATCGGCCCCGGACGCTCTTTCGCCCCATCCGCCTTCCGCCCTGTGCGCCTTTCGTTCTTCGCTCGCGTGGCCGACCGCAGCACGCTTGATCGCGTGCAGTTCTACGCTCAGGACATCGCGATCCTCCGGCGCCTCGGGCACCGCGTGGACGTCGCGATCCGCGCGCATGAACTGCGACCGGCCGATTTGTATTTCGTCTGGTGGTGGACTTGGGCCTTCCAGCCAATGGGCCTGGCCGCGCTCCTGCGCCGTCCCGTCGTCATCACCGGTGTGTTCGACGAGTGGGCGTTTGACGCTCGCCCGGCCCCGCACCGGTGGCTCATGCGACAGGCGCTTCGCCACGCTGACGCGAATGTCTTCATCTCCGAGATGGAGCGCGACATCGTCTCCAGTCGGTTCGAGGTGCGCGCACCGAGCTTCATTCCCCTCACCGTGGACACGGCGCGGTATCGTCCGGACACCGGCGCCCGGGAACCCTTCCTGCTAACGGTCGGCTGGATGACCCAGGGCAATGCCGAGCGTAAAGGCATGTCACTCGTGCTCCGGGCGGCCGCGCAGTTGCGCGCCCGCCATCCGCAGCTTCGCGTGGTCCTCGCCGGTAAAGCGGGAGACGGCCTGCCCGCGCTTGAGGCTCTCGCCGCTGAGCTCGGCATCGCGGATATCACGAGCTTCCCGGGTGCCGTGAGCGAGGCGGAGAAGGTGCGCCTCATGCAGACATGCACCGCGTATCTGCAGCCGTCGGGTTTCGAGGGCTTTGGCCTCGCGGCGCTCGAGGCCATGGCCTGCGGCGCGCCAATCGTGGCCAGCACCGGCGGCGCCCTCCCGGAGGTGATTGGAGACGGTGGCATCGCAATCGCCGAACCCACGGCGGATACTGTGGCGGAGGCGGTAGAGCGCGTGCTTGCTTCGCCGGATTTCGCGAAGTCGCTGTCCGAGCGCGGCGTCGCCCGGGCGCGTGACTTGTTCTCACCAGCACGGCGTGCGCGCGAACTTGAGGAAGTGCTCTCGCGGCTCGCACCGTCGCGGTGATCGATTCGGCGAGGTGTGACCAAAGTCACATCTACTCGTACGACCGGCAGGATGCATCCGTCGCCTCGCCTCAGGCGTAGTTCAAAGGTACATTCCGCTCTTCAGGCGCTGCCACGCACGACGCCGTGCGAAGCGAGCAGCGTGGTCGCTCGGGGGGCGGCGATTGCCTTCGTGCTGCCCGAAACTTCGCGCAACTCTGTGAACCAGCCCTACTTCCGCAATCGATACCTGTTGCTGATCGACGCGTGCTTGCTCACGCTGTCGGTGCTGCTTGGGTATGCCCTGCGATTCGAGTCCCTCGAATGGCTGGGACGCGGTGGCGATCCGATCTGGTGGTTCCTCGCGCTTTCGGTACCCGCGCGCCTCGGCGTCTATCTCGCCGGCGGACTCTATCGGCGGCTGTGGCGTCATGCGAGCGTCCGCGAGCTTGAGCAGATCTTTCTCGTCGGCGTATTCGCCGCGGCCACGAGCCTGACGATCGGCGCGTTCCTGCTGCAGCTCTTCGGCCTCAGCATCAACCGCATGCCGCTGTCCGTGCTGTTCGTGGACGCGCTCATGTCGATCGGCGTTCCCGCGACGTCTCGCCTGCTCATTCGCATCCGCCTCCTCAGCCGCATGCGGCGCCTCGCCTCGGGCCAGGAGGCCGCGCGCACCCTCATCGTCGGCGCCGGCAGCACGGGCCAGATGATGGCCAAGGAGATGCAGACGAACGCGAAGCTGCGCATGTATCCGGTGGGATACGTGGACGACGACCGGGCGAAGGCGCGGCACGTGATTGCCGGCGTGCCGGTGTTGGGTCCGCTCAGCCAACTCGACGAACTGCTCCAGCACTCCAAGGCCGAACGCATCATCATCGCCATGCCGAACGCCCCTGGCGCGGTCGTGCGCGAGGTCGTGCGCGTCGCCATGGCGCAGCAGATCGAGACCCGCACCGTCCCCGGCCTCGCCGAGCTCCTCTCCGGCCGCGCCAACGTCAGCCAGCTCCGCACCGTCGAGATCCAGGACCTCCTCCGTCGCGATCCCATCGTCACCGACCTCAAGTCGGTGAGCGCGCTGGCCACGGGGCGGGTCGTGATGGTCACCGGTGCCGGCGGGTCCATCGGCTCCGAACTCTGTCGCCAACTCGCGCGCCTCTCGCCCAGCCATCTCGTCCTTCTCGGCCACGGCGAGAACTCGATCTTCGACATCTACCACGAGCTGCGCGATCTCTTCCCGGCCCTGCCGCTCGTCCCCGTCATTGCCGACATCCGTGATCGCGCGCGCATCGACGAGATCATGCGCGTGCAGAAGCCGCACGCAGTCTTCCACGCCGCGGCGCACAAGCATGTGCCGCTCATGGAGGAGAACGCGGTCGAGGCGATCACCAACAATGTGCTCGGCACGCGCAACGTGACCGGTGCGGCGGTCGCGGCGGGCGTGCGTCACTTCGTGATGATCTCGACCGACAAGGCGGTGCGGCCGACGTCGATCATGGGCGCCAGCAAGCGCATCGCCGAGATGGTCACGCAGTTGGCGGCCACCGAGGGGCGGAGTTTTGTATCCGTCCGCTTCGGAAACGTGCTCGGCAGCCGGGGCAGCGTCGTACCGACGTTCCTGCGCCAGATTCGTGCCGGAGGGCCGGTGCGCGTCACGCACCCGGACATGCGGCGCTACTTCATGACGATCCCCGAGGCCGTGCAGTTGGTGCTGCAGGCCGGCGCGACGGGCCAGGGACGCGAGGTCTTCGTGCTCGACATGGGCGAGCCGGTCAAGATCGCCGAGATCGCAGCGGACCTGATCCGCCTTTCGGGGCTCGAGGTGGGCACGGACATCGAGATCCAGTTCACCGGCGTCCGCCCGGGCGAGAAGCTCTATGAGGAGATGTTCTTCGATAACGAACATGCCGTGCCAACCGAACATGCCAAGCTGCTGCGCGCCAAGCTGCCTTCGATGACGGACGGCGTACAGGCCGACATTGAAGCGCTCATCTGCGCGGCCGAGCGGGGCGCCGACGACGCGACGCTGCGTGAACTGATGCGGCGTCTGGTGCCGGACTTCCAGCCGATGGACCTGGAGCGCATCACGCCGGTCGCGGCGATTCAGGCGATCCCGGCGACGATCGCGAACGGAAGTCCGGCGCACGCCACCTCCGATGGCAGCCCGAGGCCGGGGTTCCCGGGAGCGGTGGTGCCCGCCTAGCGGGCGTGACGCGCGTGCGACGCACACCGGTGAAGCTGCCCACAGTCCGAGACGGTAATCGCGTCAGCCACGCGCACGCCTGGTTCTGGGTTGCCCTGCTGGTCCTGGCGACGGGCTGTCAGTCGCCGGTGCCGTCCCCCGAGGCGGACGCAGCCGAACGCGTGCTCGGCATCGGCGCCGGCATGCCGATTCGCGGCTATCTCGTCGAGGACTCGAGCATCTTCCTCGGGCGCGACATGGACGGCACGGTGGAACGGCATGCGCTCCCCGACGGCACGATGCGTTGGCGCGCTCGCGTGCCGAACTGGGTCCACAACGCGCCGGCGGTCGTCGGTACTTCCCTGATCGTATCGTACGGGGACAACCTCCCCGTCGCCTCGCCTGCCGCCGAGTCACTCCTCATCGTGGGCAGGGACTCCAGCGGGATCGCAGCGTTCGCCCTCGCGGATGGCACGCTGCGCTGGCAGCACGCGACGCGAGGGGCGGTGATGACGCGGGTCGTGGCCATCGCTGACACGATTCTCGCGGTCACCGGCGGCCGAGCCCTCCTCGCGCTTGATGCGACCACCGGGAGGGTCTTGTGGGAGCTTGACGTGGGAGGCATCGGGTCGATGGCGACGCCGCTTCTGCATGGTCGCACGGTGGTGATTGGCCTGAGCAATCCGCAGTCCGTGGCAGCCGTCGATCTTGATCGACGCGCCGTGAGATGGCGCGCGCTGATCGGCGAACACGTTCGTGGTACCGGAGACGTGACCCCTGCGGTACTCGGGGATACGCTCTTCACGACCGCCACGCAGCTCGTCACGGGGCGCGACTTGCTGAAGCTCGAGTTCGCGCCGTACTGGTTCCCGAAGCTCTTGATGCGCATCGGCGTGCGGCCGTATCAGAACCTGGCCCGACAGTGGGTCACGGGCGTTTCGCTCGCTGATGGCCGCATCCTCTGGTCACGTCCCCTCGGAGTCGGCTACCATCGGGAGCTCAATCGGTCGGGCACACCCATCGCCGTGTCCGACGGGATCATCTTCTCGAGCTTCGTGACCAACGAGGTGTTTCGGCTCGGGACCGGCGGGACCATCCGCTGGACCGCGCGGTTGCCGGGGATCGCAGCGAAGGGCAACAGCTCGATCGCCGGCGACACGGTGACGGTGGCGCTCGCCGACGGGCGGTTGGTGTCCCTCGAGGCGTCGACCGGTCGGCAGCTCGGGCTCCGTCAATCCGCCGGCAAGGTGGCGTTTTTTGCGCCGCTTTCCTGTCGCGGCCGACTCTGGTACCCGACCGAGGACGGGCGTATGGTCGCGGTCGGGCCGATCAGCTCGTCACATCCGGACTGTGGCCGCGCGCCACAGTAGCCGCGCCCAACGACCCGACGGCGACGCGACGTATCATGGCGGCAGCGCGGCCAGCCGCGCCCGCACCCGCCCCGCCAGCTCCGCCCCCACCCGCGCCCGCACCACGATCACGTCATCCTCCGTGATCTGCTCCACCACTTCCCCACCCCGGTACAGCTCCGCCAGCGTGCGACCGTCCGCCGCCGGCACCCGGAACTCCTGCACCGGCCGGCTCGCCTGCTGCAACTCCAGCAGCCGCGCGCGCAGCGTCTCGAGCCCGCCCGGATTGACCGCCGACACGAACACCGACCCCGGGATCAGCTCCGCCATCCGGGCCTGCATCGCCTCGACCTGCTCCGGCGGCAGCAAGTCCATCTTGTTGAACACGTGCACCACCGGCGTGTCGTGCACCCCAAGGTCGGCCAGCACTTCGTCGACCACCTCGCGGTGCTCCTCCCAGGCTGGGTCGCTGGCGTCGATGACGTGCAGCAGCACGGCGGCCTCGGTCACCTCCTCGAGCGTGGCCCGGAAACTCGCCACCAGGTGGTGCGGCAGCTTCCGGATGAACCCCACGGTGTCGGTGACCAGCACGTGCGCCGTGTCGCCCACGATCACCTCGCGGGTGAGCGGGTCGAGCGTCGCGAACAGCCGGTCCTCCACGAAGATGTCCTGCTGCCCCGAAAGCCCGCGCAGCACGCTCGACTTGCCGGCATTCGTGTAGCCCACGAGCGCGGTGCGAAACGCGTCCTTCCGGCCGGCACGCTGCACGGCCCGCGAGCGAGTGACGTCGGCCAGCTTGTCCTTGAGCACGCGCAGCCGGTGGCCGATCAGCCGGCGGTCGGTCTCCAGCTGCGTCTCGCCCGGACCGCGCATGCCGATGCCGCCCCGGAACTTCTCGAGGTGGGTCCACATGCGCGTGAGGCGCGGCAGCAGGTAGTTGAGTTGCGCGAGCTCCACCTGCATCTTCGCCTCCGCGCTCCGGGCCCGCACGGCGAAGATGTCGAGAATGAGCTCGGCGCGATCCATCACCCGCTTCCCCACCGCATCCTCGATCGCCTTGCCCTGCGCCGGCGAGAGCTCGTCGTCGAAGAGGATCAGCAACGCATTCTTCTCGG
>JANMLN010000049.1:0-18622 GCA_031372565.1 Gemmatimonadota bacterium
CGCTCTTGCATTCGCCGGACGGCCTCGCGCTTGAACTCCGCGCTATAGACCCGGCGCACTCGCTTGCTGGACATCGGACACCTCCGTGCCCCAACCTGTGGCGGGGGCGGTTAGGTGTCCACTAAACACGGGCAAGTCCAACCGGCTTTGCAGTTCAAAGGCCTGCATCAGCTTCTTCACAGAAGTCGGGCCCACAATCTTTCGCTGCATCGGAAGATTATTCAGTGTGCCTTTTGAGAACAGATGACCGATGGCGCGCTTCACGTTCGACATGTCGTAATTGCCTTGTGCCCCCACGAAACTGCCCCACGTCTCCCAGATTTCGTTGTAGTCTAGTCCTTGCGGTTCAAGCTTGTGGACGGTGGCACCCGCTTGAGCCAATGTCTTCACATAGGCGTGCAGTCTGTCCTTGATCTCTGCACTCACCGGAACCCCACCGAAGTTGTCCGTCCATGCAATCTTCAGTTTTGAGATGCCGACGTTGCCGCCCGTATCAGCAAGCAGCGGCGCGACATTTCTGTCACTGGATGTTGGTTGTGTGAGTACGTCCAACGCCAACGCCAGATCATCAATCGACCGCGCCAGCGGCCCGGCAACGGCCAGCGTACGGTAGCCATTGATCTCCCCGGGGAGCGGCACGATATGTCCTTCAAACGACACCACGCCATGCGTCGGCTTCAATCCGTACACGCCGCAAAAACTTGCAGGCAGACGAATCGAGCCCGCCAGGTCACTGCCCAGCGAAAGCGATGTCATGCCCGTGGCCAGCGCCGTGGCGCATCCACCACTGGAGCCGGCCGGTGTGCGTTCAACGTCCCACGGATTGTTGGTCTTGCCAAATATCGGATTGACCGTCTGCATGTCCATGGCCAAGGTGGGCGTGTTGGTCCTGCCAACAATGATTGCGCCGGCCTGTTTCAGCAGCCGGACCGCCACCGCATCGGTATCGGGGATGTGATCCTTCAGCGGGAGGTAACCCGCCGTGGTGCGCGAGCCCTTGACGCGATAGGTGTCCTTGATCGTGATCGGAACCCCATGCAGCGGACCACAAGGTTTGCCATTGCGCATGGCGTGATCTGCCTGGTCTGCCTGGGCGAGCGCCTCTGCCTCGTGGAGAGTCACGATGGCGTTGTACGTGGGGTTCTGCTTTCGTATTTGCGTGAAACATGCCTCTACCACGTGCCGAGAATTCGTCTCACCGGCGCGGATCATGTCGGCGAGCGTGCTGGCTGGAAGGAAATTGAGGGATGATTTCATGGTCTCTCCATTGAGACAGCCTGGAATGTGGGTTGAACTGAAGGCAGCGCTGCGATATGCGGCACACGTTCGCATCACCTCCAGTGCTGTACTCGACATGACACTCCGTTGGGGTGATGGACGGAGAGTACGGGGTGCGGCCGGGGGCGCCGATGACCGCACGCGCCAGTAAATTGACCTCAGGCGCCCATCACCCACCGAGTGACCCTCGGTGGACGGGCAACGCGCCGCATACGTTCCGTCGGGAGGCGCGGCGTGGCCGGTCGATAGGCCAGTGACCTGCCTCGGTCGGGACCGGGAACGCACGCCGGCTCGTGCACACCAACGCGTCGCGGACCGTCACGCGATGAGGAAGGAGACGTTCGCATGCGCGTCACAGCCGACACGGCCCCCCACGCCGCGAGATGCATGGCGTGTGCGCTCCCGCTGATCGCGGCATTGGCCGGCTGCACCGCTGACGCGCCGCGCGCGCGCATGGACGGTGCCACGGCCACCACCACCGGCCTCAGCGCGCCGTTCGTGGTCCCGACGGTGACGCTCGTACCGACGGACACGGTGCGCGTGACGAGCCCGGTCGGCAGCGATTGCAATCGACCGTCGTGGTGGGTGGCCGACACGCTCTTCCAGATGGTCTCGAACCAGCATCCGTGGCGCAGTCGAGGCGGGCGCGACGCGGCGTCGGCGCAACCGTTCGAACCGATGCGGTTCCTCGACGACGACCCCCGCTTCCGGTGGGACCCCGCTCGCCGATGGTACGCGCACGACATCAACGCCAAGGACGGCCCCACGGGAACGCGCATGCGGTGGATGGAGTCGGTGTATCGCCATCCGCAGAGCGGCGTGCTGACCGGCCTCTATCATCTCGAGGAAGGCCCGTATGTGCAGTGCCCCGCGCCGAATGAACGCCCGTATCTCTCGGTGCCGCACATCGGGCTCGCGCGCTCGCGGGACAACGGCCGCTCGTGGGAGAACCTCGGCATCATCATCAGCGACGGCAGCTTTGCCATCTCGTGCGACAGCCCGGTCCGCTTCTTCGCCGGCGGTGTCGGCGACCCGAGCATGGCGGTCGGCCCCGACAGCGTGCACGCCTACATCGCCTTCACCGACTACACGGGTGATGACCCGACGTCGCAAGGGATTCAGCTGGCGCGCATCGCCCTCGCCGACCTCGATGCGCCGCTCAACGCCGATGGCACCAGCAAGGCGATGCGCTGGCACAACGGGGCGTGGCAAGGCCCTGGTCTGCAGGGCACGCCGGGGCCGCGCGTTGGGCAACGTTGGGAGCCGGCGAAGCTTGCTCAGGCGACTCCGCTGCTGCCCCCGGCGCGCTCGTGGCTGCGCGCCGATGGCGGAGGTTACTGGGGTCCGTCGCTTTCGTGGAACACGCACGTGGGTGCCTTCATGCTGCTGCTGAACAAGGTGTCCGGCGCCAAGGCCTTTGACGCCGACGGCAACTACCTCACCTTCGTGCCACGCATGGCAGCGCCCGCTCCGGTGCCCGCCACGCCGATCCGTCTCGACACACTGCCCGGTGGACCGGCGCCCGCATGGTACGTGCAGGCACTCGGCGATCCGCGCTCGAAGGGCACCAGCTCACTCACCGGGCAGGACGCGCGCCTGTTTCTCGGAGAGCATTCACACCTGCTCCTTCGATTCGGACACCCGTGAGCGAACCGAGCCGGCCCCTGCGCGCACTGGCCGAGGTGGCGCCAGGGGTGGTGCCTGGCGTCGTGGCGGCCACCAGCACCATCTGGCGGCCGATGGACGTCGTCCATCCGCACCACCCCTTCGACGACAGCATCCAGAGCGGCTGGCGCGAGCGCAACGCTGCGTGCGGCAGACACCAGCGTCCGGCGAACGCGTTGACACTCGTGCCATGGTACCCGCGTAGTGACATCCACACGCTTCTCATGGAGAGTGAATGCCACCGAGAGTACTCAGCACCGGTCTTCTCGCCGGCCTCGCGATGAATGTGTTCGGCTGGCTGGGAAACCAGTTGTGGCTCGGGCGCGAGTGGGACGCCGCCATCGCGCGATCGCCATTCGCAGTGGCGCGAACGCGGACAATCTTTCACGAGGTGGGTAGTCTCGCGCCCGACTTTGTTTACGGTCTCGCGCTCGCGTGGTTGTTCGTGATACTCGCGCGAGCTTTCGGGCCGTCGCGACTCCTCGCATATGCGGCCGCCGTCTCCCTCTGGCTCGTAGCCATCGCGACACCATTGCTTGGCACGGCCAATGCCAGCCTCGTTCCGTGGCGGGTGACGCTCCTGACGCTGGCGTTGGCGCTCGGAATCATGCTTCCCGTGAGCGAGTTCATCTGGCGACGGCTTGGGGCCCCGCGCAGCCCGACATCCGCAAGCGCTGGCACGTGACCGATGATTGGAGCATCCAGCCGCATCGTACGCTTACCTCGACACCGCGACCATTCGATGCCAACGCCAAAGAAACGATCGCTGACGCTCCATTCGCGGCCCGCCTCGACGCTCGGGGTCCTCGTGCTTCGCGTGAGCATTCGCGACATCGAACCGCCCGTCTGGCGCGAGCTGTCCGTCCCTGACACCTACACGCTCGCGCAGTTGCATCGCGTATTGCAGTGCGTGTTCGCGTGGATGGACTATCATCTGCACGACTTCCGGGTTGGCCGCACGCGCTTCGTCCCTGCCGTGAACGAGATGCCGGGCACCGACACGGCGGCCACCACGCTCGCCTCGCTGGGACTGAAGCGCGGCTCACGGTTCGTCTATACCTACGACTATGGCGACGAGTGGGAGCACGACATCGACGTCGTGCGCATGGCGCGGGAGCCCATCGACCCGCGTGCCATCCCGATGCCGCGCGTGCTCGATGGGCAGCGCGCCGCGCCACCGGAGGACTGCGGGGGCCCGACAGGATACGCGAGGCTCCTCGACGCGCTCGAAGATCCCACGAATCCCGACCACGCCCAAGCGCGCCAGTGGGTGCCGCGCGGCTTTGCCCCCGCCGTCTTCGACTTGCCCGCGGCTGATCACGCCATCGTCCTGACATGTGCGTGGGGTGCGATCTAACGACGCGTCGGGTCTGACGGTCGCGTTCACGAAGCAGGCGAGCGGCTAGAGCGCCAACCGCGTGAGGCGCGGCCGCAACCACTCGACGAGTTGCGGTTCCTTCATCGAGCCGGCGGCGAGCGCGACCATCACCTGCACGACCTCCGTCTCGCTCGCTTCGAGGTCCTTCCCGTTCAGCCCGAGGAAGATCACCGCGGTCAAGAACGCGATGCGCTTGATCCCGTCGTTGAACGCGTGCGCCTTCGTCAACCCGAACGCGTAGGCCGCCGCGAGCGTCGCCAGATCGGTGTCGGGCTCGTAGTGCCACTTCTGTCGCGGGCGAGCCAGCGCCTCTCGCCCGAACGGGGTGAGACGTGCCAACTTGTGGATGTTCATGGGGGCTCTGATGGTTGAGAGTGATGGACTCGACAACCTCAGCTTGCAGCCATTATCCCCTGTGAACAACCTCCTTGTCATTTACACCTAGCGGTGCTCGCTGCTCTCCCTGTCCAGGGTCGTGAAGCGGGCGGTCATCGCAGTCGTCGCGTTCCTCGGCGATGGGCGAATCGGCGCATCGAGCGTGTGATCGAGAGACAGGAGGCTGATCAACGAATGATGGGATAGACCGCGCGCACGTCGCGCGGGAAGGGCTGACGAGCATCTTCCGCCGACCCGCCCGCGCGTCCGTCGAATGTTCGCCGTGCCTCTCGTGCCTCTACCGCGCGTCCTTGTCCGTCGTCGCAGCGCCCGGTGTCGTCGCGGCGCCGGCGCCGAGTTCCGGATGCCGGATGAACCCGCCCAGGTGTGCGGCCCATCCCATGCCACCGGCCACGCCCACGGTTCCCACGAGGAGCAGCACCGCCACCCCGTTGGGCACCGCGCGCTTGCGCTCGACCAGCAGCGCGCCGAGCGACAGCACCGCCAGGATGCCGGACGCGATCAATGCCGCCTCCGCTGCCTCTTCATGGTCGTGGATCAGGCTCTTCTGGATCCCCGGCAGCTCTTCCACGACCTCCTCGGCCGGTTCTCCGGTGAGGAAGGCCGCGCCGGCCGCCAGTCCGCACCCCACCAGCATCACAAGGGCGGTGCGACGTACGGCATCGTGCTTGAGCACGAGGGCCGTGGCCAGCACGGCCGCCGCAATGAGGGTGCCCATGACGGGCAGGTGGTTCAGGGCGAGGTGCAGTTGGGCGCCGTTCATGGTGCTCTCCGGTTGGGTGCTCCCTGCATGGTAGCCGCGCCGGATGAACGGGCAATGAACCCGATGCGCTAGTCCACTTGGCCGATGGCATCGCGTGCGTTCCGCGCGCGATCTTCCGAAGCGCCGCCTCTTCCCGACGCCATGCACCTCGACCTCGTGGACCATCTCCGCTGTCCGCGTCCGCACGCCACCTCTTCCGGTGGCGTGGCGCTGGTGTGCGTGCCCACGCGGCTCGCGGGGAGCGAGCTGCACGAGGCGATGCTCGGATGCTCGGATGTCCGGTGAGCCTACCGCGCGATCGCCGATCTCCCAATGACCGACATCAAGGGGGAGCGTCTGTCAACTCGAACATGTCCCGACTGTTGACAGGGGTTCGTTGTCGCTCGCACAGGGCCCTACGGCGACCTTCTCGGCTGCGGCACCCATCCGGGTGCACCTACACGGAGAAGGCGTCGCGGATGAAGCCGGTCTCCAGCACGGAGCTACGCAGGGCGACGAGTCAGCGCTGGAGCTCGCTGCGTTTCGTGGCGAAGAGGTGCACGGCGCCCGGCGCGGCCACGCGCGTCGCGATCGTCACCCACGCTCGGGCGCGGGCCGTGAGGACTCGAGCGCGTCCACGCGCCGTTCAAGTTCGTCCACCCGCCCAGTGAGATCGGCCGTCGCGGGCGTGCTGCGCGCGATCTCGGCCGCAGGATCCGGGCGCGGTCGCTCGGCGAGGGGCGAAGCGGCCGGCTTCGGAGGCGACGTCGTGTCCGCTCGCGAGCTCACCCCGGCCGTGCCCTGACTCCCTCCCGCGTTGCGCTCGGCGAGAGCGAAGACCATGCGGCCCGGGACGCCGAGCCAGAAGGCGCGGAAGAAGCGCTCGCCCGGCGGCATCCGGAACGGGCTGCGCAAGGCGAGCACCAGCGACACGCCCACGAGCGCCAGCCCCGAGAAGAGCAGCGAGACCGCAAGCGGCGGCATTCGATGGCCGCCGAGCCCGTTCGGCGCGCGCATTGACAGGGCGAGCGCGACGAGGCCGGCGGCCACCGCCAACTGGATCGCCACCTGCCGAACGGTGCGTCGCCGTCGCGCGCGAAGGGCCGCGTCGAGCTTCCGGGCCTCGCGCAGGCTGAGCGCCTCGTCCATGATGGCGAGCAGGCCGCGCCGCAGATCCGCGCTCGAGTACCCGTCCCGCATGACGCGCGAGACCTCGATGACGACCTGAACCACCCGGGTGACGACCACCGCGAACAGCAGCACCAGCGGCACGAGGTTGTCGAGGTGCTCGAACCCTTCCTCATTGGCCCGCGCGAGCATGAAGAACCCGAGCAGCCCGGCAAACAAGAGCACCTGCACCACCGCGCCCAGTTCGAGCGCGAGCAATCGCAAGGGGACGGGAAGTTCGGGCGCCGCCTGCTGCGCGGCTTCGAGCGCCTCGGCCAGCGCGCCGCCGTCGGGGAAGCGCGCGGCCGGATCCTTCGCCACACACCGATCCACCGTGGACGTCAGCGCCGCCGGCAAGTCAGGACGCGCGCTCGCGATGGGCGGCAGCGTCTCCGTGATGTGCTTGACGAGCACCTTCTGGGTCGAATCCGCGGTGACGGCCGTGGTGCCGGTGAGCGCGAACCAGGCCACGAGTCCCAGGGAGTAGAGGTCGCTCCGCCCATCCACGTCGTCGCCGCTGGCCTGTTCGGGGCTCATGTACTCGGGAGTCCCCACCACCTCGCCCACGCGAGTGAGGCCGGCGCGGCCGGCGACGGGCGCGGCATCGATCCGTCGCGAGATCCCGAAGTCCATCACGAGTGCGCGGCCGGTGGCCCGCTCGATCATGATGTTGTCGGGCTTGATGTCGCGGTGCACCACGCCGCGCCCGTGGGCGTACGAGAGCGCGTAGGCGACATCGAGCATGAGCCGAACGGCCTCGCGCGCGCCGAGCGGCCCGGTGCGCTGCACGCGCTCGGCGAGACTCTCTCCTTCCACGAACCCCATGGCGAAGGCCAGCAGGTCGCCGCGCTCCTCGACGGCGTGCACGGGCACGATGTTCGGGTGCGAGAAGGACGCGGCGGTTCGTGTCTCGCGCAGGAATCGCTCGCGGAGGTCCCGGTCGCCGGCGAACGACGGCGGCAGCACCTTGAGGGCGACCAGCCAGTCCAGGCCGAGTTCCCGGGCGAGGTAGACGGCCCCCATGCCGCCGCGGCCGAGCTCCCGCTCGATCGTGTAGCGGTCGCGGAGCTGGTCGCGCAGGGTGGCGAGGTCGGCAGCGGACATGACTCGGGGAAGTGAACGCGCTGTGCCGGGGCTGTCCAGCACTCCATCGGGCTGCCGGGCGCGAAGATCGCCGCCTGTGCTGTTCGGCTCAGCCGATCGCGACGAGCCCCGTGGCGAGGCCCGGCGGCAGGGCGATGGGGAGTACCAGCGCGTGGCGGGCGGCGTGCTTTCGATCTCGCGCGGGCACCGTGAGCGCCGCGGGCACTTTGGTCGCGGTCGACCGGCACGACGTGCACGGTGAGAACCGTGGACCCGGTTCCCACCAGCTGCCACACTTCCCCCGCTTCGGGTATGGTGCCGGGGGTCGCGTCGCGTCGTGACATGGGCGGGCAAGATGACCGGAGCCGCCCGTGAGGGCGAAGTGGTCGTGGAAATCGGCGTCGCGCGGTGCTATCGTCTGCCCCGAGTGAACGCCCCCCACGATCCCCGCCTGAGCCCGCCCCCTCGGGCGCTCGTCGAAGCCCTGCGCGCCGCGTACGAGATCGAGGCCCCGATCGGACGCGGCGGGATGGCCACGGTGTACCGCGCGCGGGACCTCCGTCACGACCGTCTCGTCGCGATCAAGCTCCTCGATGGCGACGTGGGCGCCGCCTTGGGCGCCGAACGGTTCCAGCGCGAAGTGCGCATCGCCGCGCGGCTTGCGCACCCCAACCTCCTCCCGGTCCACGACTCGGGCGAGCTCGACGGGGAGCTCTGGTACGTCATGCCCTTCGTGGCCGACGGAAGCCTGCGCGACCGCCTCGCGCGCGAGGGACCCCTTCCCGTTGCCGACGTGGTCGCGATCGCCCGCGACGTCGCCAGCGCTCTGGCGTACGCGCATGCGCAGGGGGTCATCCACCGCGACATCAAGCCCGAGAACATCCTCTTCGAGGCGGGGCGCGCCGTCGTCGCGGACTTCGGCATCGCCCGCGTGCTCGACCCCGACGGGAGCGGGCTGACCTCGTCGGGGGGGCTCGCGGTGGGGACCCCGGCCTACATGAGCCCCGAGCAGGCAACCGCGCACCCGCAGCTCGACCCCCGCACCGACCAGTACTCGCTCGGCGTGGTGATGTACGAGATGCTCGCCGGGAACGCCCCCTTTGCCAGCTCGACCCCTCGCGCCGTGCTCGCCCGCCACGTGCACGAGACCCCGCCGCCCCTCCGGATCGTTCGCCCCGACCTGCCGCCATGGCTCGTGGCGGTCGTCGAGCGCGCGCTGGCCAAGGTCCCCGCCGACCGGTTCAGCGACCTCGCCGTCCTTGACCAAGCGCTCGTGGCGGGCCCGAGCGGGTTCCACCCGCCGGTGCTCGAGCGCCGGCGCCGCTGGGCCGCCCTCGCCGTGTTGGGGGCGATCGCCGCCGCCGCGTGGGCCGCCACTCGCCCCCCGCCCCCCGATCCGCGCCGGGTCGCCGTCCTCCCCATCGAACGCGCGGCCGCCGACCGGGACCTCGAGGGCGCCGCCGAGTCGATCACCGCCGACCTCGCCGGGGGGCTGGCAAGCGTCGAGTCGCTGATCGTCTCCCCAGTGAGCGACGTGCGCCCGCTGGCGCGGGCCACGGCGGCCGAGGTGCGCCGGGTGCTCAACGTGCGCTGGCTCGTGACGGGGCGCCTCACGGGCTCAGGCGATACGGTGCAACTGACCGCCGACCTCGTGGACACGCGCGACGGGCGCCAGGTGCGAAGCTGGAAGTGGCGCGCGGCGGCGCGCACCTTGCTCGCGGTGCAGGACACGGCGAGCGCCGAGATCGCCCGCGAACTCCGCGTGCGCCTGGGCGCCGAGCTCCGCGCCACGGGGCGCCGTGCCGAGACGCGCTCGGTGGAGGCGTGGGAGCTGGTGCAGCGGGCGGCGCGCCGGCGCCGCGAGGGGCGCGCCCTCGTCGAGCGCGACGACCCGGCGACCGCGCGCACGCAGTTCGCCGCGGCCGAGACGCTGCTCCTGGAGGCCCGGCGCAAGGACCCGGCCTGGCCCGAGCCGCTGGTCGAGCAGGGTCAGCTCGCGCTCGAGCTGGGACGCTTGGTCCCGCCGGGGGACAGCGCCGCCGCGGCCGCTCCCGCTCGGGCGCGTGCGCTGGCCGACTCGGCCCTCAAGCTCCGCGCCGGCGACCAGCGCGCGCTCCGCCTGCGCGGAGAGAGCGAGATGTCGCTCTTCCTCCTCCAAGGGGCGGGGGGGGACAGCACCCACCTGGCGGCGGCCGAGCGTGACCTCCGGGGCGCGGCGGCCGGTGACGGGAGCGAGAAGCCGGCGGCGCTCGCGCTCCTGAGTCAGGTCGAGCGCCTGCGCGGGAACGCCTTGCAGGCGCACGACCTCGCGCGGCGCGCGTTCGAGGCCGACAACTACCTCGAGAACGCCCGCGACGTGCTGCTGCGCCTCTGCGAGACCTCGCTCGAGATCGACCGCCCCGACGAGGCGCGCCGGTGGTGCGAGGAGGGGCGTCGCCGGGCGGGCGACGAGTGGCTCTTCCTGTACTATCGGCTGACGCAGCTGGTGTGGCAGCGCGGCCCCGCGGTGACATCCGCCACCGTGTGGGCGACGTACGACACCCTGGTGCAGACCGCCCCGCTACAACTGCGCGTGCTCGAGCCCGAGTGGCGGCTGCTGGCGGCCGCCGCGCTCGCGCGCGGCGGGCTCGCCGACAGCGCGCGCCGCGTGATGCGCGAGGTGCTGCGCAAGGGCGAGGTGCACGTGGACCAGCGCTTCTACGAGGCGGTGGCGCTCGCGAACCTCGGCGACGGCGCCGGCGCGATGCGCGTGCTCGAGGACTTCCTGCGCCGCGCCCCCGAGATGCGGAGCTTCGTCGCAAGCAGTGCGCTGACCCTGCCCCTGCGCGAGCTCCCGGCCTTCCGCGTGCTGGTGGGACGATAGGGGCAGGCGGTCGGCGTGGCCGCCTGCCCCCACGTGGTCACAGCGGTTGCTGCCCGCTGTGGATGCGGTGCAGGACGATCGGGGGGCCGGTCAGATTCGCCCGCATGATCCGATCGGCATCCTTCTCGAACTTGAGCGCGGTCTCGAGGCCGCGGGTGGAGGCGTAGTACGGCGAGAAGAACTTGCGGTACGCCCCGATGCCGAAGACGAGCGCGTCGACCTCGTTGAGGTCGAACTGCGCCAGTTCAGTGCCGCTCCCGTTGATGAGTCGGACGATGCGCGCTGGGCCGACTCCCTTGTTCTCCCCACCAGACGGTGAGCACACCGGCCCCACCACCTCAGATCCGGGACTCACGGCGCTCGCGGCGAGGGCGTCCGCTTCGGTGTAGTACGGCCCCCGCACGTCGCCGTCGGGAGTGCGGGGCGCCACGTACCACTGCGGCTCGCTCTGGTCGTACCCCGCGGCCGCCTCGGCGACCAGCTTGAGTTGCCACGGCGTGGGGCAGCGCCTTGAAGGAGGGGGAGTCGTCATGAGGTTGGGTACCCTGAAGGTGAGTGGTTGTGAAGTGCGCTGGCGTGCGCCCGACTACCCTGCTGCCCGCCCCTCACGGCGTCAATAGGGCGATCGCCCCTGTGACGTTGCCCGGGCGCCCGCGCGAGTCGTCGAATCGGGTCCGCGGCATGGAACCTCCTCCGCCGCTCAGGCGAGGTCGATTCCCAGCTTGTCATCCGGCCCCGTCTTCGGGGCGCAGGTCCAGATGAGTACGTCGATCATGCGATGGTGCCACGCGTCTCCGCGCCCCACACTCACTCGTAGTGTGAGATGTCATGTGGGTGACCCTGTCGGAGTACATGCCATGCTGTTTGAACCGTACCGTCTGGGTGCGCTGATGTTGCACAATCGGGTGGTGATGGCCCCGATGACCCGCAATCGGGCCACGGCGGCACATGTGCCGACGCCCCTCATGGCGTCGTACTACGGGCAACGGGCCGATTTGGGCCTCTTGATCACGGAAGGGACGTCGCCGTCGCCCGACGGCTTGGGCTATGCGCGCATTCCCGGACTCTTCAACGCCGAGCAGGTCGCTGCCTGGCGCGTGATCACCGAGACCGTACACACGCACGACGCCAAGATCTTTGCGCAGTTCATGCACTGCGGTCGAGCCTCACATGTCGACAACCTGCCAGCTGGCGGTCGAGTCGTCTCCTCCACGGCCGTGGCGCTCACGGAGTCGATCTTCACCGACACCGCTGGACTCCAGCCGGCCAGCCTCCCGCATGCACTCACGGAGCCAGAGATCGCGCTGGTGGTCACGGAGGTTGCGCACGCAGCGCGTGCGGCCATGGACGCGGGCTTCGATGGCATTGAGCTGCATGCCGCCAACGGCTATCTGATCGAGCAGTTTCTGAACGCGAACATCAATGACCGGGCAGACGGGTACGGCGGGTCGATTCCCGGGCGCAACCGGTTTGCCCTCGAGGTCGCGCGCGCCTGTGCGGATGCGATTGGCCCGGACCGGGTTGGCATGCGCGTCTCACCGTACGGCGTGTTCAATCAGGCCGGCGCGTTTCCCGGTCTCGAAACACAATACCTCGCCCTCGCGACGCAACTGAGTGCGATCGGCATCGTGTATCTGCACCTCGTGGATCACGAGTCGATGGGTGCGCCGGCAATTCCCCACGACTTCAAGATCGCGCTGCGTGAGGCCTTCACGGGAACGTTCATTGCCTCAGGCGGCTTTGATGCCGTCAGCGCGGAAGCCGCGCTGCAAAGCCAGCAGGCGGACCTGGTCGCCTTCGGCCGCGCGGCACTGGCCAACCCGGACTTGCTGCGCCGCCTCGAAGCGCACATCCCACTGGCACCACCCAACATGGCCACCTTCTATACGCCGGGGCCGGTTGGCTACACCGACTACCCCGCTGCCTCGCTGGCGATGTAGGGTCATGACACCGACGGCGGACGCGCGGCACCCTGAGCGACATCTGGTTTCCCGAGTCGGCTGGCTGCGCGCGGCCGTGCTCGGGGCGAACGACGGCATCATCTCGACGGCGAGCCTCGTCGTCGGGGTTGCCGCGGCGTCCACCAACCCAACCGACGTGGTGGTCGCGGGCGTTGCCGGACTGGTCGCCGGTGCGTTATCGATGGCCGCCGGCGAGTACGTCTCGGTCAGTTCGCAGGCCGACACGGAGCGTGCCGATCTAGCGCGCGAAACACGAGAACTGGCCGACGATCCAGACGCGGAGCTGGAGGAGTTGACGCAGATCTACGTGGCACGCGGCGTGGAGTTGCCACTCGCCCGTCGCGTGGCTGAGCAGATGACCGCCCACGACGCGCTCGGCGCACATACCCGCGATGAGCTCGGCCTTTCCGAACACGTCATGGCACGACCGATCCAGGCCGCGTGGACATCGGCGCTGACGTTCACCGTGGGGGCGGCAGTGCCGATGGTTCTCGTGCTGCTGGCCCCAGGCCCGGCAACGGCCATCGTGGTGTCCGTCGGGTCGCTGATCTGCCTCGCGGGGCTGGGAGCGGCCGGGGCCCGTATTGGCGGAGCGCCACTCCTAACGCCGACGTTGCGCGTGACGTTCTGGGGAGCATTCGCCATGGCCGCCACCGCGGCGATCGGCGCGCTCGTGGGGCGCGTCATCTGAGGAGCCTGTAATGGACCGCTGGCACGAAACGTCCGGCGCCGAGGTGCTCGCGCACTTTGCCTCGTCCGACGTCGGTCTGTCCGGAACCGAAGCACGCGCGCGATTGCGTGTGAACGGCGAGAACCGCTTTCGCGAGGCGCCGCCGGTCAGCAAGGCGAAGATTCTGCTGCGCCAGTTCCAGAGCGTGCTGGTCGGGATCCTCATCGGCGCCGGCGGGTTGTCGTTCATCCTGGGTGACGCGATCGACGCGATCGCGATTCTCGCGATCGTGGTGCTGAACGCGGCAATCGGATTCTCACAGGAGCTCAGCGCCGAGCGCTCGATTGCCGCGCTCAAGGCCATGACGGCGCCAAACGCGACACTCCTGCGCGATGGCAAGGAAGTTTCGGTGCCCGCGACGGACGTCGTGACGGGCGACATCCTGGCCCTCGTGGCGGGAGAGCTCGTGGCCGCGGATGCGCGCGTCCTGAGCGCGTCGTTGCTCACCTGCGTCGAAGCGGCGCTGACGGGTGAGTCCGATGCGGTGTCGAAACGTGCCGAGCCGATCGTGGGCGACCGCGTCGCCATCGGTGATCGCTTCAACATGGTGTTCATGGGCACTGCCGTCGCCACGGGTACCGCGCGTGCCGTCGTGGTCGCGACCGCGATGGATACCGAACTCGGGCGCATCGCGGCGATGATCACCGACGCCGCACCATCCACGGGCACTCCGCTGCAACAACGCCTCGCGGCGGTCGGTCGATCACTCTTGTGGGCCGCGGTCGCGAT
The DNA here is from genome assembly GCA_031372565.1 of Gemmatimonadota bacterium. GTDB lineage: Bacteria > Gemmatimonadota > Gemmatimonadetes > Gemmatimonadales > Gemmatimonadaceae > JACPPC01. Next base: position 13,993 of record JANMLN010000049.1, read on the forward strand.
CGTCGTGCTCGTGTTCGTGCTCGGCATCATGCGCGGGACCCCCCTCAGTGAACTCGCGCTGAGCGCCGTCAGCCTCGCCGTCGCCGCGATTCCCGAGGGGCTCCCCGCCGTGGTCACCGTGGCGCTCTCGCTCGGGGCGGTTCGCATGGCGCGACAGCATGCACTCGTGCGCAGGCTGTCGGCGGTGGAAACGCTGGGGTCGACGGACGTCATCTGCACCGACAAGACCGGCACGCTGACGGTGGGCGCCATGACCGTTCGCCTGGTGTCTGTCGACGGCCGCGACTTTGCACTCAGCGGGGAGGGCTATGCGCCCACCGGCGCGGTACACCGCCGTGAACAGCGTACGCTGCCCACGAGCGAGGAACAGTCGATGCTCCACGCGCTGGCAACCGTCGTGGTGGGTTGCAACCAGGCGCAGATCACCGAAGTGGACGGGGTGTGGAGCGTCACGGGCGATCCCACCGAAGGCGCGCTCCTCGTGGCCGGCGCGAAACTCGGCGTCGATCGATCAGCGTTGGACATCGCGATGCCTGTCGTCTGCTCGCTCCCGTTCGACTCCGAACGCAAGCGAAGCGCCGTCGTGCGCCGCGGGGCAGACGGCACGCACCTCGTCCTGGTGAACGGCGCGCCGGGCACGCTGCTGGACTGCTGCACGCACCGCCTCGGGGCGAACGGACCACAGCCGCTCACGGCCTCCGATCGCGCGGCGATCATGAAGCAATCCACCGCGATGGCGAGACAGTCGCTCCGCGTGCTGGGTTCGGCGCGTCGTGAGTTGGGCGCCACGCTGCCCGCCACCTGCACGCCCGAGACCATCGAACAGGCGCTGACCTTCGTCGGGTTGTCAGGGATGCATGATCCCCCGCGCGTCGAGGCGAAGCAGGCCATCGCGCAGTGCCGCACCGCCGGCATTCGCGTGGTGATGATCACCGGCGATCATCCGGAGACCGCGCTCGCCATCGCGCGCGAACTGGGCATCGTGCTGCACGCGCACGACACCGCATTGACCGGGCCCGCGCTGGAGGCCATGTCCGACGACGAGCTGCGGCGTACGGTGGAACACACCCGGGTCTATGCCCGCGTGAGTGCCGCACACAAGCTACGGGTCGTGCGCGCGTGGCAGGCCGTCCGCGCCGTCGTGGCCATGACGGGAGATGGCGTGAACGATGCGCCGGCGATCAAAGGGGCTGACATCGGGATCGCCATGGGCCGCTCCGGCACCGAGGTCACCAAGCAGGCCGCCGATCTCGTGATGACCGACGACAACTTCGCCACGATCGTGACGGCCGTCCAACAGGGTCGCGGGATCTACGACAACATTCGCAAGACGCTGCAGTATCTGCTGGCGGGCAATACGGCGGAATTGCTGCTCATGCTGGTGGCCGTGGTCGTCGGCATGCCCGTGCCGTTGCTGCCCATCCATCTGCTCTGGATCAACCTGGTGACCGACGGGCTTCCTGCACTCGCCCTCGCGGCAGACCCGATCGACGACGACGTGATGACGCGCGCCCCGCGTCCCCGCGCGGAGAAGCTCGCGAATGCGCGTTTTCTCTGGACCATGAGTTTCACTGGCGTGCTCACGGCCGGCGTCGCCCTGGCGGTCTACAGCATCGCCCTCACGCGACATCCGGTGGACGTCGCACGCAGCTGGGCATTCACCGTGGTCGTCTTCGCCGAACTGTTGCGCGCGTTCGGGGCGCGGAGTGACACCCGCAACGTCTGGCAGTTCTCACCGCTCAGCAATCGATGGTTGGTTGGCGTCGTGTGCGTCACCGTCGCGGTGCAGGCATTCAGTCTCCACTCGGTCACGCTTGGCGCCATCCTCAAGACCACGCCGATGTCATTTTCGGACGCCGGCCTGCTCCTGCTGCTCGGTGCGATCCCGTTGCTGGTTCTCGAACTCGTGAAGTCGTTCCGCCGTTGGCGGCGCGGAGCCGTCACGGTGATGCAACCCGTCGTGCTACAGCAACGCGCTTCGTCGGACGGCCGGTACGGCGTTCCCTGACTCCGTCGATTGCGCCGATGCACATGATTTCATTCGCAGGAATACCCCGACATGAAGGAGAGCACTTCCATGAGAAGTCACTGCACGGTGCCCCGGCTGCTGGCCGTCCCGCTCTTCGTACTGAGCGCCTGCGCCACCGTCAGCGTGGGCGCCGACCATGACCCAGGCGTGCGCTTCGATCAGTATCGAACGTTTGGATGGGAAGCCAGCGACGGGCTTCCGGTGGGCGACCCCCGTCTCGACAACAATCCGTTCTTCGATTCCCGCGTACGCGCGGCGGCGGAGTTGGAACTGTCGGCCAAGGGACTCCGTCTCGTCAAGCAATCGCCTGATCTGCTCATCCACTATCACGCCAGCGTGCGGCAGCGCGTGGACGTCATCGAGCGCGACGAGAGGCGCGGGTACAGCATGACGCACCATAGCCAGTCGAGCAGCGTCGTGGAGTTCGAAGAAGGGACGCTGATCCTCGATGTCGCCGACGCCAAGTCGAAGCGCATTCTCTGGCGAGGCTGGGCGCAAACGGACGTTGGCGGATTGCTCGATCGGCCGCGTGACATGGAGAAGCGGATTGGTGAATCGATGCGCCTGATGGTCACGTCGTTCCCGCGGACGCCGTAACGGCCGAGGCGCTACGCCGATCGTGGGAGACCGCAGGGCGGCCTCGCGCACTACCGTTCACGAGTCGTCCGCACGGCCCTCTCCGCCCTCATCCTGCCACTTCGAGTCATTCGATGGTGGCGCCCGACGAGTGAGTGCGCGGCCGACCGTCCCGCTCGGAGGAGCCCGTCATGCGCACACCGATTCGCCGTCACCGCTATCTCGTCACGGCGTCGACGGCCTTGGCGCTCGCGCTCGCCGCCACCGGCGCACGCGCGCAGGACCTCACGCCGCCCGAGGTGAAGCGGCTGCAGGAGGAGAAGCCGCGCTCGCGCCGGAGACGATCAAGGCCCGCAACCTCTGGCCCGCCGGCTTCCTGCCCCTGCCGCACCCGCACCACGAAGCGGGCGGCATGGTGTTTCCCCGCGTCCTCATCGCCGAGACGCGCCGGCAGGCCGGGCGCGACCTGACGCGGTTCGACCTCGACTTCGACCTCCCCGATCACCTGCTACCCGAGTTCCCCGCGCCGCTCTACCTGACGACGCGCGCCGACCTTGGCGATGTCGCGCGCGGCCGTCTCGTGACGCGCGCCAACTACGACGCGCTGTTCCGGGACATCCTCAATCCCAAGCAACTCGACGGCCTGCGCCTGCTGGTCACCCCCTTCCCGCAGCAGCAGTTCAACAGCACGGGGGATCGCCGCAGCCTGCAGCCCCACCGGGGGGTGGCCTGCTTCGACTGCCATGCCAACGGGCACACCATTGCCGCCACCCATACGGCGGGCGACGTCCGGCCCAACGAATACCGGCACCGGATCGGCACCTCCACACTCCGCGGCGTGAACATCCAGCGCCTCTTCGGGTCCCAGCGGGCGCTCAAGTCGCTCGAAGACTTCACCGAGTTCGAGCAGCGCGCGGCGTACTTCGACGGCATTCCCGCCGACGCGACCCGCAAGGGCGCCAACGTCCTTGACCGCGGGAGCCAGGTGCAGGCCATGGCCGAGTTCCAGGCGGTGCTCGACTTCCCCCCCGCGCCCAAGCTCACCGTGTTCGGCCGGCTCGAGCCGGCCAAGGCCACCGAGAGCGAGCGACGCGGGCAGGCGCTGTTCTTCGGCAAGGGACAGTGCGCCACCTGCCACATGCCGCCGTACTACACCGACAACCTGATGCACAACCTGCGCGTGGAACGGTTCTTCAAGGACGTCACGATCAACGGCCGCCGGGCCTCGGCCGACGGCCCGATCAAGACCTTCCCGCTCCGCGGCATCAAGGACTCGCCCCCCTACCTGCACGACGACCGGCTGCTGACACTCGACGACACGGTGGAATTCTTCAACCTGGTCCTCGAGCTGAAGCTTTCGGCGCTCGAAAAGCGGCAGCTCGTGGCCTTCCTCCGGGTGCTGTAAGCGATGTCCCCCGACGTCGAACTGGGCCAGCCGGACTCACCCTCTTGGGCGATAGTGCGCCGATCGGTCGGGGCACGATCATTCCGGGGTGCCGATGCCGCCGCCAAGGCGGCTCGGCTGAGCGACCTCCTGCATCGACGGACAACGGACGCCCAATGATAGCCAAGCCGAGCATCTGGACGCCCGCGCCGACTCGCCCAAGTGGCGCGCACGCGGTCCGCGATCCGAAGCACGAGGCGTCGGTGCCCGACGTGCTGCTCGACAGTGCGAGGTACCCGAGCATCGCCATTGACGCGAGTGGCGTGATCCGGCTCCTGAACGCGGCCGCAGAGCGGATGCTGGGTTACACCGCCGCCGACCTGGTGCAGGCGCTCCCCCTCGTCGACATCTGCGACCCGGCCCAGTTGCAGGCGCGCGCCGAGGTGTTGAGTGCCGCCCTCGGCGCGCCGATTGCCGCGGGCCTCACGGCGCTGATCGCCAAGGCCTCGCGGGGCAGCGCCGACACGGCCGACCTCACCCTTCTCCGCAAGGATGGTCGCCGCGTGTCGTCGGTGGTGCGCATCACGGCGCAGCGCGACGCGCAGGACGCCATCATCGGCTACCTGTTGATCGGCACCGAC
>JANMLN010000057.1:0-79024 GCA_031372565.1 Gemmatimonadota bacterium
CGCAGCGCTCCTACCAGCGCTCGGCCGACATCCGCAAGACGAACCCGGGCCTGATCTCCGAGGAGCAGCTCGAGCAGCTGCGCACCACGGCCGAGGTCAACAAGGAGCTGCTCTCCGCCGCGCAGCATCAGGTTGACCAGAACGCGGCGAGCCTGAAGGACGCGAAGTGGCAGCTGTCGCGCACCACGATCCTCGCGCCCATGAGCGGCCGTATCACCCGGTTGAACGTCGAGAACGGCGAAACGGCCATCCAGGGGACGCTCAACAAGGATGCCGCCACGCTGCTCACGATCTCGGACATGAGCGTGCTCGAGACCAAGGTGAAGGTCGACGAGACCGATGTCGCGCGCATCTCGATCGGTGACTCGGCCATCGTGCAGGTCGACGCCTTCCCCGACACGACGTTCCTCGGCAAGGTGGTGAAGATCTCGAACAGCTCGGTGAAGGCGGCCGGCGCGACGGGGACGTCGAGCGACCAGGCCATCGACTACGAGGTCACGATCCAGCTCGTGAACGCGCCCAAGGACACGCGCCCCGATTTCTCGGCGACCGCCAAGATCATCACCGACACCCGCAAGGGGGTGCTCTCGATTCCGATCATCGCGCTCACCGTGCGCGAGAACGAGGAGCTGCAGAACAAGGACACCGCGGTCACCGTCGGCGGGAAGGCGGCGCCCACCAAGCAGGTCGGCAAGAAGGACGTGGAAGGGGTGTTCGTCGTCGCGGCCGACAACAAGGTCAGCTTCCGTCCGGTGAAGGTCGGCATTGCCGGCGAGAAGTACTTCGAAGTCGTGAACGGCCTCAAGGACGGCGACAAGATCGTGGGCGGTACGTACCAGGCCATTCGTGAGCTCAAGGACGGCGCCATGGTGAAGGAAGCGGCGGCCAAGGACGCCAAGAAGGGCGCGGCGGAGAAGAAGTCGTGAGCGCCGTGACGGAGCTTCCCGCCGAGATTGCGATGAGCAGCGCGACGGAGCGAGGCGCCGTCACCGCTGCTGTGGGCCAGGCACCAGCGAGCGAGTGGATCATCGTCACGCGGGGCATCAAGCGGAATTACGACATGGGGGGCGAAGTCGTGCGCGCGCTCCGCGGCGTCGACATTGCCGTGAAGCGCAACGAGTACGTGGCCATCATGGGCCCGTCGGGCTCGGGCAAGTCGACCCTCATGAACATGATCGGGTGTCTCGATACGCCGAATGAAGGCGAGTACTGGCTCAACGGGCAGCAAGTCTCGCGCATGAGCGACGATGAACTCGCGCGCGTGCGCAACAAGGAGATCGGGTTCGTGTTCCAGACGTTCAACCTGCTCCCGCGCGCGAGTGCGCTCGCCAATGTCGAACTGCCGCTCGTGTACGCCGGCGTGCCGGCGGCCGAGCGCAAGGCGCGCGCGATGGAAGCGCTCACGCGCGTGCAGCTCGGCTCGCGCGTGCACCACAAGCCCAACGAGCTCTCGGGCGGTCAGCGGCAACGCGTGGCGATCGCGCGTGCCCTGGTGAACCGGCCGTCGATCCTGCTGGCTGACGAACCGACGGGCAACCTCGACTCGACGACCTCCGAGGAGATCATGCGCGTGTTCGAGGAGCTGGCCACGCAGGGGCAGACCGTGATCATGGTGACGCACGAGCCCGACATCGCCAGTCATGCCCGGCGTGTCGTGGTGCTCAAGGACGGTGTGGTCAGCAGCGATGAACGGAAGGAGCAGTTCGTGGAGCGGATCGCGCAGGGCGGCAAGGCGCACTAGGCGCGCGTCCATTCGCGTGTGAGGTATTGCGGGGGGCGCTGAAACCAGCGCCCCCCGCTGCCGTAGGGGGGATGTCTCCTGCCCCCGCCGATGCCCTTCCTCGACGCCATTCGCCTCGCGCTTTCCACGATCCGCGCGCAGAAGCTCAAGAGCTTCTTCACGCTGCTGGGCGTCACCATCGGCGTGATGTTCCTGATCGCGGTCGTCTCCATCGTCGAGGGGATGAGCCGCTACATGGAGAACGACCTGGTCGGGAAGCTCCTCGCGGTCAACTCGTTCGAGCTGCGGAAGAACCCGAACATCAACATCGGCGACGTGGACGAGTCGGTGTGGATGTCGTATCGCAAGCGCCGTCGCATCATGGAGGACGACGTGGCGTCCGTCGTCGCGGTCCTCCCGCCGGGTACCCGGTGGGCGATGAACTCCGAGGACAACCTCAACGTCGAGTCGCGCTACTCGCGTCCGCGTTCGGCGCACGTGTTCGCCGTTGGTGGCGAGTACCTCGCGATCAAGAAGCTCGGCGTCGAGCGCGGGCGCGTCTTCAGCCAGCAGGAGCTCGAGCGCGGCGACAACGTGATCATCATCGGGCAGGACCTGCAGGAGCGCCTCTTCCCCGGCGTGGATCCGGTCGGCCGCGAACTCAAGATGGGCGGGCTGCCGTACACCGTGATCGGGATCGGCGACAAGCAGGGCTCCACCTTCGGCGTTTCCTTCGACAACTACGTGATCGCGCCGTACAAGGCGCCGGTGCACCGGCTGCTCAATCGGCGGCCGCGCGTCATCGACGCCGTGATCGTGCAGGCGACGGACAAGGTCATTCTCGCCGACGCGTCCGAGCGCGTCCGCGCGGTCATGCGCGCGCGCCACAAGTTGCACCCGGCCCAGCCGGACGACTTCTCGCTCGAGACCCCCGAGTCCGCGCTCGCATTCTTCAACAAGATCAAGCAGTACATGGTGCTCGCCGGCGTGGCCTTGCCCGCGCTTGGCCTGGTCGTTGGCGCGATCGTCATCATGAACATCATGCTCGTGGCGGTCGCCGAGCGGACGCGGGAGATCGGCGTCCGCAAGGCACTCGGCGCCCGGAGCCGCGACATCCTGACGCAGTTCCTGATCGAGTCGGCCACGCTCTCCACCGTGGGCGCGCTGCTTGGCATTGCCCTGGGGTTCGTGCTCGCCTGGGTGGTCACCGAGGTCACGCCGATGCCCGCATCGGTGGCCCCGTGGTCCATCATCGTCGGCGTCCTCGTTGGCGCCGGGACGGGGGTCGTCTCCGGCGTGTATCCCGCGAGTCGCGCCGCGCGCCTCGATCCGATCGCCGCGCTGCGGCAGGAGTAGCTGATGAGCCGGTTGGGGATGCGTCTCTTCTCGATCACCGAGGGGGTCCAGATGGGCTTGGACGCCCTGCGCGCCAACCGCGTGCGGGCAGGCCTCACGATCCTCGGTGTTGCCGTCGGCGTCTTCGCCGTCACGAGCATCGCGGCGGCCATCCACGGCATCAACGAGAGCGTGGCCAAGGACTTCGAGTCCACCGGGCCGACGACCTTCTTCGTCACGCGCTATCCGATCTCGTTCGAAGCGTGCGACGGATCGGGCGACACGTGCAAGTGGCTCTCGAACCCGCCGATCCGGTGGAGCGAGCTCGACGCGCTGCAACGCCTGCCCGGTGCGCTCGCGGTCGGTGCGCGCCTCGACTGGTCCGCCGCGGCCCGCCACCGGGATCGCTCGCTGGGCTCCGTGCACATCGAGGCCTACACCGGCAACTGGTCGATCATCTCCGCGCCCGAACTGCTGCCCGGTGGCCGCGCCTTCACGGATCAGGAGGCACGGTCCGCCGCACGCGTTGCGGTCCTGAGCACGGTCACGGCCGAACGACTCTTCGGCGAGGCAGACCCGCTCGACAAGGAAGTCCTGCTGAATGGCAACCCCTTCCGGGTGATCGGCGTCTACAAGGACAACTCGAGCTTCCTGAGCGGCGGCGAGCAGTCCAAGGCGGTCATTCCCATCATGTCGGCCGTGCGCCATCTCAACGCACGCGCCTACGACATGGGGCTCGCGGTCAAGCCGCGCGAGAACGTCAGTCGCGACGAGATGATCGACGAGGTGACGGCGGCCATGCGCGGCATGCGCGGTCTCCGCCCGAGTCAGCCCTCGTCCTTCAACATCCTGACGCAGGACAAGCTGTTCGAGACGTACAACAAGATCTTCGGCACGCTGTTCCTCGTCATGTTCGTGCTCTCGGCGGTTGGCCTGCTCGTCGGCGGCGTGGGGGTGGTGGCGATCATGATGATCTCGGTCACGGAACGCACGCGCGAGATCGGCGTCCGCAAGGCGCTCGGCGCGACCAAGGCAACGATCCTCTTCCAGTTCCTGGTCGAAGCCGTGACGTTGACCGGTGTCGGCGTGGCCGTCGGGTTCGTGGCCGGATGGGCGCTCGCCTTCGTCGTGCGGTCGGTGACGCCGATTCAGGCGTCGATTCCGCCGATGGCGTTGCTCCTGGCCGCGCTCGCCAGCGTCGTCACCGGTGTCGTGTTCGGGTTGGTGCCGGCGTTCCGCGCCGCACGGCTCGACCCCGTCGAAGCCCTCCGCTTCGAGTAGCGCCGTGAATTACTGGGAATCGGTCCGCCTCGCCCTCGACACGATCCGGGTGCAGAAGCTCAAGAGCTTCTTCACCCTGCTGGGCGTCATGATCGGCGTGATGTTCCTGGTGGCCGTCGTCTCGATCGTCGAGGGCATGAGTCGCTACATGAAGGAGGACTTTGCCGCTAAGCTCATCGGCGTCAACACCTTCAATGTTCGCCGTTCCCCCGACTTCTCCTTCGGGAATGTGTCCGAGTCGCAGTGGCGCGACTGGCAGCGGCGCCCGCGTCTGTACGAGCCTGACATCGCCGCCATCCGCTCGACGCTCGGTCCGGACTTCCGCACCGCCATCGAGAACATCGAGTTTCTCACGTCCAGCACGCCCTATGCCCGTCCGCGGCAGGTCATGGGCGTCGCCGCCGACAGGGACTACTTCGCGATCAAGAAGTACGGCATCGCGCGTGGGCGCGCCTTCACGCAGCAGGAGGAGGCGCTCGGGCTGCCGGTGCTCGTGATCGGCACCGAGATCGCGGAGCACTTTTTTCCGAACCTCGATCCGGTCGGGCGCGAGCTGCGCGTGAAGGGGGTGCCGTTCCGCGTCATCGGCACGATCGAGAAGCAGGGCAACGTGCTCGGCTTCTCCATGGACCGTCTCGCGATCGCGCCCTATCACTCGCCGATGACGCGGCTCACCAACCCGCTCGGCAACATCGATCAGCTCATCGTGCAGGCTCCGACCGAATCGGCCGTCGATGAAGGGCGCGAAACGGTGCGGGAGCTGCTCCGCTCGATTCGCAAGCTCCCGCCCACGCGCCCGGACAACTTCGAGCTCGAGTCGTCGGAGTCCGCGCTCGGGTTCTTCAACGACCTGAAGTCGAAGCTGATCGTCTTCGGGACGGCCCTGCCCGCCATCGGCCTCGTCGTCGGCGCGATGGTCATCATGAACATCATGCTGGTGGCCGTCGCCGAGCGCACGCGCGAGATCGGGATCCGGAAGGCGCTCGGGGCGAGGCGACGCGACATCATGGGGCAATTCCTCGTCGAGGCTGCCACGCTCTCCGTGGTCGGCGCCGCCGTCGGCATCGTGCTCGGGCTCGCGGGCGCGAAGCTGATTGCCGCGCTCACGCCGCTGCCGGCGTCGGTCGCGCCGTGGAGCATCGTCGCGGCGCTGTTCGTCGGTGCGGGCGTGGGCATCACCGCGGGGCTCTACCCCGCGAGCCGCGCCTCCCGGCTCGATCCGATCGCCGCCCTGAGGCAGGAGTAGCCGATGCGTGTCATCGACCGGGTACTGAGCGCCAGCGAGGGTGTGCTGATCGCCCTCGACGCGCTGCGGGCCAACAAGGTGCGCGCCGCGCTCACCATCATGGGGATCGCCGTGGGCGTGTTCGTGGTGGTGGCCATGGCCGCTGCGACCCATGGCATCAAGCAGAGCTTCCGCGAGGACGTGGATGCGTTCGGCGCCACGTCCTTCCAGGTGCGCCGCCGTTCCATCGGCCTCAACAGCTGTGACGGCTCCGACGACAGCTGCCCCGAGCGCAAGAACCCGCCGATCTCGGCCGAGGAGGCCCAACTCATCCGTGGGCTGCCCACCGTCCAGGCCGTCACCGAGATCTGGGTGTCCGCCGCGCCCATGCGGTACCGTGACCGCTCACTCGGCTCCGTGGGCTACGACGCCTTCAGCGCGGACTGGATCCAGACCGACGTCGGCGACATCGATCCGGGGCGCAACTTCTCGCAGAAGGAGAACGAGAACGGCGAGCCGGTGCTGATCATCAACGACTCGCTCAAGTCACAGCTGTTCGGCGACTCCGATCCGATCGGGAAGCAGATGACGGTGAAGGAGAAGCAGTTCACGGTGATCGGCGTCTACCACACGAAGGGCGGCTTTCTCAAGACGATGGATGGCCGAGGGCCCGACAAGCCGCGCGCGATCATTCCGATCGTGACGGCCAAGCGGCAGCTCGACATGTGGCGTCGCGGCATCGTGCTCATGGTCAAGCCGCGCGACGGCACCGATCAGGCCGACGTCATGGATGACGTGACGGCGCTGCTGCGCGGCCGCCGCGGGCTGCATCCCGGGGCGCCGAACAACTTCTTCCTGGTGACGCAGGAGCGGATGATGGCGGTCTTCGACCAGCTCTTCGGCGCCATCTTCATGGTCGGGCTCGCGCTCTCGGCCGTGGGATTGCTGGTGGGTGGCGTCGGCGTCGTGGCCATCATGATGATCTCGGTCACCGAGCGGACGCGGGAGATCGGCGTGCGGAAAGCCCTCGGCGCGACCAAGGCGACGATCTTGTGGCAGTTTCTGGTCGAGGCCGCCACCCTCACGAGCATCGGGGCGGCGATCGGGCTCGCGATCGGCTCCGTGATCGCGTGGGTGGTGCGCGCGACCACGCCGGTACCGGCGGCTGTCCCCGGCGAGGCGGTCTTCCTCGCGATCGGCGGGGCCGTCGTGACCGGGGTCGTGTTTGGCATGCTGCCGGCCATTCGCGCCGCCAGGCTCGATCCGGTCGAGGCGCTGCGCTACGAGTAGGCCGCGCCCCTTGGTGGGACCCCCGCAAGCCGTCAGCTTTCGGGGATGTCAATCATCGAGGCCATTCGCCTCGCCCTCTACCAGATCCGCGTCCAGAAGCTGAAATCGTTTTTCACCCTTCTCGGGGTGATGATCGGCGTCATGTTCCTCATCACGGTCGTGTCGATCGTCGAGGGGATGTCGCGCTACGTGGAAACGGATTTTGCCGCGCGCATCCTGGGCGGCGTGAACACGTTCAGCCTGAGCCGGCGGCCGGCCTCCTTCTTCGGTCCACCGAACGAGGCCCAGCGCAGACTGTACGCCCGGCGTCCGCGCATCTTCGCGCGCGACATCCCCGCCATCCGCGCCGTGCTCCCTGCCGGGACCCTCGCGTCGGTGAACGGCACCACGTTCGCGAACGCCAATTCCGCATGGAACCGCCCGCGCAATGTGCAGGCGACCGCGAGTGAGCCCGACTTCTTCGCCATCAAGCGCTACAAGATCACCTCGGGGCGCGTCTTCAACGGCAGGGAGCAGGCCGACGGCGCCCGCGTGATCGTGATCGGCACGGAAGTCGCCGAGCACTTCTTCCCCAACCTGAATCCGCTGGGCCGCGCCCTGCGCGTCGGCGGCGATTCGTACGAAGTCATCGGCATCATCGAGAAGCAGGGCAGCGTGTTCGGGTTCTCGCTCGACCGCCTGGCGATCGCGCCCTCGACGTCGCCGATGATGCGCGTGACGAATCCCGCGGGCGACGTCGGCAGCCTGACCGTGGAAGCGCGCGATGCGGCATCCATGGTCGATGCCATGGAGCGCGTCCGCGAAGTCATGCGCGGCCAGCGCCATCTGGGGCCCGCCATACCGGACAACTTCTCGATCGAGGCGGCGGCGACCGGCGCCTCCTTCTTCGACTCCATCAAGGAGAAGCTGGTGCTCTTCGGCACCGCGCTCCCGGCCATCGGCCTCGTGGTGGGCGCCATGGTCATCATGAACATCATGCTGGTGGCGGTGGCCGAGCGCACGCGCGAGATCGGCGTGCGCAAGGCGCTCGGTGCGCGACGCAAGGACATCCTGGCGCAGTTTCTCATCGAGGCCGCCACGCTCTCCGTGCTCGGCGCGGTCATCGGCATTGGCCTCGGCATCGCGCTGGCAAAGCTCATTTCGGCTGTCACGCCGTTGCCCGCCAGCGTGGCTCCGTGGTCGGTCGCGATGGCGCTGACCCTGGGCGCCGGCGTGGGCGTGGCGGCCGGATACTACCCCGCGAGCCGCGCCTCCCGACTCGATCCGATCGAAGCCCTCCGGTCCGACTGACGATGACGCTGCTTGATCGCCTGGCTTTCCTCCTCGATGGCGTCCGCATGGCCGTCGATGCGCTCACGGCCAATCGCGTGCGCGCCCTCCTGACCATCTCGGGAGTCGCGGTTGGCGTGTTCGTCGTGGTCATCATGGCGGCCGCCGTCAACGGCGTGAACCAGAGCGTCAAGCAGGATGTCGAGTCGCTCGGACCGCAGACCTTCTCGCTCGCGCGCCGCGGCATCACGCTCGGGTGTGACGGCTCGGACGAGAAGTGTCCCGACCGGCGCAACCCGCCCCTGCTCCTGACCGAAGCGCGCGCCATCCGGGAGCTGCCCGAGGTCGTGGCCGTCACCGCGATCGCGACCGGGCTGGCCAGCATGAAGTACCGCGAACGCGCCCTCGAGAGCGTGGGCTATGAAGCGTACTCATCGCAGTGGATGGAGACCGACGCCGGCGACATCATGCCGGGGCGCAACTTCACCGCGGCCGAGGAAGCGGGCGGGGCGCGCGTGATGCTCATCAATGATTCGCTCGCCAATGCCCTGTTTGATGGCGAGACGGCGCTCGGCAAGCAGGTGCTCGTCGCTGGCCAGCCGTTCACGGTGATCGGCGTGTACGAGCCCAAGGCCGGCTTCCTGTTGCAACTGCAGGGCCGGGGCAACGACAAGCCACGGGCGATCTTTCCGCTCGAGAGCGCCCGCCGGTCGCTCGGCCTGGACATCCGGACCATCTCCATGCGGGTCAAGCCTCGCGAGAATGCGGACGGCGTGGAAGTCATGGACGCCGTGACCGCCACCATCCGCGGCCGCCGCGGCCTGCGCCCCGGCCTCCGCAGCAACTTCGCCATCATCACGCAGGACCGATTGCTGGAAACCTTCGACCAACTCTTCGGCGCCATCTTCGCCGTCGGGATCGGGCTGTCGGCGGTCGGGTTGCTCGTGGGCGGCGTGGGCGTGGTGGCGATCATGATGATCTCGGTCACCGAGCGCACGCGCGAGATCGGCGTGCGCAAGGCGCTGGGCGCCACCAAGGGGCTGATCCTCTGGCAGTTCCTCATCGAGGCCGTCACGGTCACGACCATCGGTGCGGGGGTCGGACTCCTGATCGGCGTGGGGCTCGCGTGGCTCGTGAAGGCGACCACATCGATTCCAGCCTCCGTACCCGCCAGCGGGATCGTGAGCGCGCTCGCGGCCAGTGCGCTCACCGGCATCGTCTTCGGCATCGTGCCCGCGTTTCGTGCCGCGCGACTCGATCCGGTCGAAGCGCTCCGCTACGAGTAGCTCGCCGCACCGGGCAAGCGCCGTGGGAGGCGCCCTGAACCCCGCGCCCGCCCACTGTGAGGTCACCCGCACCGCGACCACCTTTCACCTGTGCGAACGTCCGACGTCGTTCTGACCGCGCTGGACCAGATTCGGGCCAACAAGCTGCGGTCGTTCTTCACCCTGCTGGGCATCATCGTCTCGGTGGCCTTTCTCGTGGCCGTCGTCGCGATCATCCAGGGGATGAACGCCTACGTGAAGGAGAACATCGCCGGCGCCGTGATCGGGGCCAACGCCTTCCAGGTGCGGCGTACCCCCTTGCAGGTCGGCTTCTTCGACGACGAGATGTGGAAGCGCGTGGAACGACGCCCGCGCATCACGGTGACGGACGGCGACGCCGTGCACGCCGCGCTCCCCGACGCCGCGGCCATCGGCCTGACCTCCGGCTGGCCCACGCCGCAGTCCGATGTCACGTGGCGTGATCGGACCATCGCCGACGTCGCGGTGTTCGGCATCACGCCGCCGTATCAGGAGGTGCAGGACTACCGGATCCTGCGCGGGCGCCCGCTGACCGACGTCGACGTGGCGGAGCGGCGTGCCGTGGCCGTCGTCGGCAACGACATCGCCGAGAAGCTCTTCGTGGGCGTCGATGCGGTCGGCCAGTTCGCGCGGCTCGCAGGCGAGCGCGTCGAGATCGTCGGCGTGGTCGCGCCCAAGGGTCGCGTGCTGGGGCAATCGTTCGACGGGTTCGCCCTCGTGCCCATCACGCGCTTCGAGATGATGTACGGACGGCGCCTCACGACGACCATCTCCGTGAAGATGCGCGAGGCGCGTGACGTCGAGAACGGGATGGCGCGCGCGCAGGAGGCGATGCGCATCGCGCACCACCTCCGTCCCGATCAGGAGGACAACTTCTCGGTCGAGACCGCCGCCGCGCTCGTCGAGTTCTGGCAGAGCCTCACCGCCGTCCTCTTCAGCGTCATCCCCGCCGTCGTCGCCATCGGCATCGTCGTCGGCGGCATCGTCATCATGAACATCATGCTCATGGCCGTCACCGAGCGCACGCGCGAGATCGGCATCCGCAAGGCCGTCGGCGCCCGCGCGCGCGACATCGAACACCAGTTCCTCGCCGAGGCCGTGGCGCTGTCGATCGTGGGCGGGTTGACCGGGGCCGGAGCGGGATGGGCCTTCGCGGCGATCGTTGCGGCCGTGTCGCCGCTGCCGGCTCGCATCACCTGGTGGTCCGTGGCGCTGGCCATCACGCTCGGCGCCGTGGTCGGGGTCCTCTTCGGCGTCTATCCGGCGCGGCGCGCGGCGCGCCTCGATCCGATCACGGCGCTGCGGGCCGAGTAGCATGCGCCTCACGCTCGACCAGCTCCGCGAGAACGTGGCGATGGCCGTCGACGCGCTGCGCGTCTCGCGCCTGCGCTCCGGCCTCACGATTCTCGGCGTCGTGATTGGCGTCGCCACCGTGATGACCATGGCCACGATCGTGCAGGGGATCCAGGAGCAGATCGTGCACACGATCGAGGTGGCAGGTCCGACCACCTTCTATGTGCTCAAGGTCTTCTCCAAGACGCCGGTCAATCCCGAGGCACTGCCCAAGTACATCCGCGTGCGCCCGGATCTCTCGAGCGCCGAAGCTCGGCGCATTGCCGAACTGCCCGAGATCGGGTTCGCGGCGCTGTGGGCGCAGGCCTTCGGCCGCCTCGAGTACAATGGGCTCCGCACGCGCGGCGTGGCCATCTTCGGCGCCGATGATCGCTACCAGGAGATCCAGGGCGGCGAACTGCTCGCCGGTCGCTGGTTCACGAAGGCCGAGCTGCGCAGCGGCGCGAACGTCGTCGTCGTGAGCGACGCGCAGGTCGCGCGCCTCTTCGGACGGATCTCGCCGCTTGGCAAGACGATGCAGGTCGCGGGCCGGCCAGCCGTGGTGATCGGACTCTACCAGGAACCGGCCAACATCTTCGCACCACCCGGACAGGCCGTCGGGGCCATCATCCCGTACGAGATGATGAACCACCAGCTCACCATCGACAAGACCAACGCGCTCTGGATTCCGGTCAAGCCCAAGCCTGGCGTGAGCGTGGCCGCGGCGCAGGAGGCGGTCACCACGACGCTGCGCGAGATGCGCAAGCTGCGCCCCGGCGAGAAGAGCACCTTCGACCTGATCACGCAGGACCAGATCCTCGACACCTTCAACTCGATCACGAGCGTGTTCTTCCTCGTCATGATCGTGCTGGCCTCGGTGGCGCTGATGGTCGGCGGTATCGGCGTCATGGCCATCATGATGGTGTCGGTGACCGCGCGCACGCGCGAGATCGGCGTGCGCAAGGCGCTCGGTGCCACGCGCACCGACATCCTGCTGCAATTCCTCATCGAGGCCTCCACCCTCACCGGCATCGGCGGCGTGCTCGGCATCGTCGTGGGCCTGCTGGCGGGACGCGGCGTCACATGGGCCATGTCCATCAAGGGCGAAGCCCCCTTGGGCCTCACCCTGCTGGCACTGGCGGTCTCGATCGGCATCGGCATCATCTTTGGCGTCGTGCCGGCCCGCCGCGCCAGCCGACTCGACCCGATCGAGGCGCTCCGCTACGAGTAGCATCCTGTTCGCCTCGTGTTCGCCTCGTGTTCACATCGACTTCGCCTCGTTCCCCGCCCTCGGCTCCCCTACCTTTCCGTCATGCGCCCGCTTCGATCCATCCTCCTGACCGTCGGTCTCCTCGGCGGCTGCGTCACGCGCCAGTCGGTGACCAACAGCGTCACCCAGCTGCCGGCCGGTACCGAGGCCGTGTCACTGTTCAACGAGCCCTTCAGCGCTCCGGTCCTCCCCGCCGCGACCAAGGCTCCCCTCGAAGCCAACCTCGCCGCGGCCGTCGCGGTCGCGCGCGCCAACCCCGACAGCGTGCTCGCGCAGATCTGGGTGGGACGGCGGCTCGGCTACCTCGGTCGCTTCCAGGAAGCGATCGCCACGTTCTCCGAGGCGCTGGAGAAGTTCCCGGATGAGCCACGCCTGCTCCGCTTTCGCGGGCACCGCTACATCAGCGTGCGCAACTTCGACGGCGCGGTGAAGGACCTCGAGCGTGCCCGCTCACTGGTGCGTGGGCAGCTCGATGCCGTCGAACCCGATGGCGCACCGAATCCGCGCGGCATCCCCACGAGCACGCTGCACTCCAACATCCGGTATCACCTCTTCCTCGCGTACTACCTGCTCGGCGACTTCCGCCGCGCCGCCCTCATCCAGCGCGAGGACCTCGACGCGGCCCCGAACGTGGATACGCGCGTCGCCACCGGCTACTGGTACGTGATGACGCTGCGCCGACTCGGACGCGAGGCGGAGGCGCAGCGCATGCTCGACGGCATCACCGGCGACATGCCCGTGATCGAGAACCAGTCGTATCACCGCCTGCTGCTGCTGTACAAGGGCGCACTGCCGGTCGATTCACTGGTGCCGCGGGCGCCGGACCCGGCCAATGCGCTCGACGAGGCGACGTACAACAATGGCATCGGTGCGTGGCACCTGCTCGGCGGACGACGCGACGCGGCCATCGCCGCCTGGCGCCGCGCGCGGAGCGCCGGTCCGTGGGCTGCGTTCGGCACGATTGCCGCAGAAGCGGAACTCAAGCGCCTCGGCGTGGACGTGCGCTGATGTCCGGCGGCTTCCTCGACTCGCCGCGCAACGTCACCGGCGCGATCATCCTCGCGCTCGGGATCGCGATTGCCATTGCGCTCTCGCCGTTCGCGGTCGGGCTGCTCGGCGCGCTCGTGCTCGCGGTGCTGGTCGGTCCGCTGCATCGGCGACTTACGACGCTCCTCGGCTCGTCACGCGCCTCGACGCTCGTCGTGATTCTCGTGACGCTGCTCGTCCTCGTCCCGGGCGGCATCGTGCTCGGGCTCGTGATCGGCGAAGGGCCGGCCGCCATGCGTGCCGTCCAGGACAACGCCCTGATCGCGTGGCTGCGTGAAAAGCGGGTCGCCGGCGTCGACGTCGGCGCGCAGCTCGCCAAAGCCAGCGGAACAATCCTCGAATGGATCAGCGCACAGGCGCTGGGCGTCGCAGGGTCCGCAGCCCGTGGCGCCGTGAACCTGCTCATCGCGCTCTTCGCACTGTACTTCCTGCTCCAGTCGGGCGGAGGCCTGTGGCAGCGCAGCAAGCGATACCTCCCCTTCTCGGACGCGAACGCCGATGCGTTGGCCGCACAGTTCGTGAGCGTCACGCAGGCGACCTTCGTCGGGCTCGCCGCGGCGGCCACGCTGCAGGGCACGCTCGTCGGGATCGGCTTCCTGATCGTCGGCCTGCCCGGCGCGGCCTTCTGGGGCCTGATCACGGCCGTCGCGTCGGTGATTCCGGTCTTTGGCGCCGCCCTGGTCTGGGTGCCCGGATGCCTCGTGCTGATCGTCGAGAAGCAGTACGGCAACGCCGCCCTCCTCGCGGGGATCGGCGCTTTGGTCGTGTCCAACATCGACAACGTGGTGCGTCCGTACATCTACCGGCGCGTTTCGGATATCCACCCACTCGTCACGTTGGTGGGCGCATTCGCCGGACTCCGCTATTTCGGCCTGCTCGGGGTGCTCTTGGGCCCCTTGGCCATCACGTACTTCTTCCAGCTCCTGCACATCTACGACGAAGAGTACGGCGTGACGGTATCGGCGCGCGAGTTCGCCCGGGCGCGCAACACCGGTCAGCGCCCCGTGGTCACCGACACCGCTGGCACCACCGGCTCGGGCACCGCCCGCTGACGATCGAGCCACGCCGAGAGCGCGTGGCCCAGTCGGAGTGCGAGCACGTCCAGCACACAGTAGCCGCCCGCGATGCCGGTGGGCGGGTTGCCCATGGTCAGAAACGGGAGCGCTGTCGCCGGCGCCCACGCCCAGTTGCCGAGTCCGGTACCGAGGAGCTCGAGCCACGTCGTGAGGATCCAACACCCGACGGCGATCATCGGCGCTCCGCCGCGCAGCGCGAACGCCGCCCAGGCGATGTACAGCACGAAGCCGAACCGGTCACTCCGCGCGGCTGCCGTGATGCCCCAGGCGGCCCACGCGCCGCCCGCGATCACGGTCGCCACGAGGAGCCGATGGCCCCACGGTCCCGTCAGCGTCGACCGTGCGAGGTTCAGCGCGGCAAGGTAGACGAGACCGTGCCCCGGCGGCACGAAGCTCGGGACGCCCGCGAAGCGATACTCGTACAGCCCGAGCCCCGGCGAGAGCGCGTACTCCCCGAGCGTCGCGATCACGAGGGCGATCATCACCTGCACGCGCACCGCGCGCGTCTCGCGCGCGAGCGCCAGCGCCAGCAGCGTCCACGTTGCAACACCGACCAGACGCTGCCCATCGAGCGACGCCGCCCGATCGAGCCAGAGCCCGAGTCCGATCCACAGGGCGACACCGAGCGCGAGCCACGGATCCCCTCGACGCGGGGTCACGCGACCACCGATGCCCGTGCCGCGCGCACCACGGCGCCGAGCGCGCCGATGAGCGGCATCCCGTGCTCGGGCTCCCACGCCGCCACGGCGCGCACAAGTTCCCCGAGGCGGATCATGTCGATGGGGTCGGCAACGCGCAGCGCGTCGAAGTCGCGCGCAACCTGCTCGAAGGCAGCGCGTGCCGCCGCCGTCCCCTCGAGGTGCCAGCGCATGCGCTTGATGCGCTCCACTTCAGCGGCGGCGGTGGCCAAGGCCACGGCAAGCCGCGCGTCGCGCTCGGGCATGCTTACGGTGCGCGAGCGTCCGGACGCCGTGCGCGGCGCGCCATCTCGGACACCATGTCGACGATGGCCGCCGCACGTTGCGCTTCCGACTGCTGTAGCAATCGCGGATTGGTATACGAGTACGTCCGGTACACTGCGCCGTCGAGCACTTCGACGGTGACCATCACGTTCTCGGCGACGCGTCGCTGATCGGCGGCGCTCACCACCGACTCGGCCCGCGGCAGCGCGTCCTGATCCGGCAGCGTGAAGGCACGCAACGAGTCGAGCTGCGCCAGCACCGTGCGCCACTCGGGCTCCTGCCGCAGGCGCAGTCGGCAGGCCTCGTTGCCGCCGGCACGCATCAGCGCCGAACAGGTCACCGCCGCTTGCACCGAGTCGCGCGTCCGCGAGTTGAGTTCGCCGGTCGTGCCCGCCAGCGACCGATCGCCATCACCAGAGGGCAGCGTCCACCAGGCCCACAGTTCGCCGTTTGACCCGCCGCGCGGACCGCCAAAGCTGGCCACACGCAGCAGCAGGTCCGGCGCGCCCGACGCCATCGCGAACCAGACACGAATCTCCCGCTGTCCCGACGGGAGCCGCAGCTCGCGCAGGAGGCTCATGCGCGCGAGCGCGGCGATGTCGCCCTGCTCCGCCCGCTCGGCCAGCGACAGGCCGGTCGCACGGCCGCGCATGCCCAGGAGCGTGCACCCGCCGGCCAGCGCCACACATGCGGCAGCAAGGGCGACACGAAGCAGCGGTGGGTGCAGAGGCCGTCGCATGTTCCCTGCAAGATGAACAGGCCGCGCGTGCACCGCCACCGGCGTTTAGACGTCGTAGCGGTCGCGGAAGAGCGCGTCGTGATGTCGCTCGTGTCCGGCAATGATGTACGGCAGCGCCCGCGCCGTTGCGCTGCCACCACTCATCGTCCCGCGATTGGCCCAGGCGGCCGCGGGCGCCGTCGCGATCAACGCCGCGGTCGACGCGCGCACCAGCGCGAACTCGTCGACCATCGCGCCGAAGTCGCGCGCGTGCGCGACGCTCGCCGGCACCCACGCATCGTGGTCGAACCCCGGCAGCGGCGTCTCCGCCCCACGCAGGATCGACAACATGCGGTAGGCAAAGACCCGTTCCGTGTCGATCATGTGCTGCAGCGACTCGGCCACTGACCACTTGCCGTCGGCGTAGCGATGGCCCGACCGCGTAGCCGCCGCGCGCAGCCGCGCCAGCAGCGCCGGGTGGCCGCTCGTCATGACATCGACAAAGTCGCCATCGGGGACCAAGGTCACGTACGTCGCGTAAAACTCGGCGTGCTCACCGGCAGCGGGACGCGTCAGCATACTCACCTCAAAAGGGGGTGGCGCGTACCGCGCTCAGTATCCGCGAAGTTCGAGGAAGAACTGCCAGAACGGGGCATTCCAGCGCGACGACAGGAAGAGATGCTCCACGACTGCGAGCGACATCAGCGTGGCGACCAGCGACCAGCCGCGCCGAAGATGCGGTCGCTGTTCGCGCACCGTCATGACCATCATCGCGATCGTGGCGATCGTGAGCACCGTCAGGGAGAACGGCAGGAAGAGCGAGTTCTCGAGCGGTCCGAAGAAGCGGGCGAGGTGCGCCAATTGCGGCGGCAGAAACTGCGTCCCCGGATTCTTCACCCCCCAGAAGATGTTCAGCTTCGAACTCTGCAGGGTGATCCAGAACGCGACGTACGTCCAGAACCCGATCCGGTTGATGCCGCCACGCGTCAGGAACCAGGCCGCGCCCATGGCGGCCAGCGACGCCACCTCGGAGTTCCATGTCGACCAGAGGGCCTGCACGGCCAGCGCCATCGATCCTGACGGACCCTCGAGCGACGCCGTGGCCGCCTCGGCAGGACCGGCAATCCACCCCGTGTAGAGCGTCGCGGTCACCCAGCCCCAGAGCAGCGCGCCGCCGAAGAACGAGGCCGTCGCCGCACGGTCCGTGGCCACGTTGCGGCGGCTCGCCACGAGCCACGCTCCCCAGCCCGCCAGCGCGGTGCAGACCAGCACGCCGGCCGAGCGCGAGACGGCCGTGGCCTGCATCGCCAGGATGACCCCGGTCGTGAGCCACCAAAAGCCCACGACGGAGAGGCCCGACGTGGCCATCAGCCGCACGAACGGAATGGGCGGCGCGCTGGGCTCCGACACCGGCACGTCGGCTGCGGCGAGCGCCCCGATGACCGGAGACGACACCGCCACGGCACCGCCGCGCGTCCGCACGAGGGGCTCGGTCATGTGCTCACGCCGCGCATCCCCTGCACCGCGCCGCTGACTGTTTGCGCATCCGCATTTGGCAGGGGAAGATAGCGCGCACCCATCGCCACCGCGATCTCGCGCGCGAACGGCTCCCCGCGCGGCGACGTGTCCACGAACAGGGCGCTGGTCCCGGAGGCGCGCACGGCCGCGGCGGCGACGAGCGCATCCGCGGCGGCCTTGGGGCGCCCCGGCGTGCCGTCCCGCGCAATGTTGGCGCGCGCATCGGTGAGCAGCACGATCATCGGCGTGTTCCCCCCGCGGCGCGCCAGTGCCGCTGCCTCGCGCGCCGCATCGAGCGCGTGCGCGAGCGGCGTGCCGCCGCCGCCGGGCAGTCCCTGCAGCGCCCGCTTGGCCCGCGCCAGCGCCCGTGTGGGCGCCAGGAGCAGCTCGGCGGTGGTTCCGCGAAACGCGATCAACGCGACTTCATCGCGCCGAGCGTAGCTCTCGGCGAGGATCAGTTCGATGGCGCCCTTGGCCTCCGCGAGTCGGTTGAGCGCGAGCGATCCCGATGCGTCCACGGCAAAGATCACCGTGGTGCCGGTCTTCTCGATGAACCGGCGAATCCGGAAATCCTCGCGCCGAATCTTCACGCGTCCGTTGGCCTGCCCGGCGGTGCCACCACGCATCCGCTGCCATGGTGCGGCCGCGCGCAGCGTCTCGAGCACGTGCAATCGCTTGCCGCCGCGCGGCTCACCATGGCGCGACCCCACCTGACGACCGCGCAACGCACTCGCCTGCGACTGTCCCGCCTGTCCGGCGGCCGCACGTACGCGACCCGCGCGCGCCAGCAGCGCAGCGAGCAGATCCGCGGGGAGCACCGCCTTCATCGACTCCACCACGACATCCTCGAGCGGCTTCTCCTCTTGCTGCGCCTGGTCCTGCTCGCCCGCGTCGTTCTCCTGCTCCGGCGGAGGCGGTGGTTGCTCCTGCGGCTCCTCCGGCGGCGGTTCGCTCGACGGAATGCGCGTGGCACGGGGCGCGAGCACCAGCTTGGCAGCGACCGACACGTCATCGTCACTCACCGCGTCCCGGCCGTCGAGCGCCGCGAGCACGCGCGCGGTGCGCACGGCCAGCACCGGCGCGCGCAACGTCGGGACGCCAAACGCGAGCGCCGCCCCGACGAGGACCTCGATCTGCTCGTGCGTGGCGGTGACCGTCGCAAAGCGTGCGCGCGCGAGCGCCACATCGGCTGCGTCTGGCAACAGGGCGTCGGCCGCGCGCCACCGCGCCGGAATCACGACGCCGAACGCGAGGCGGTCCGAGAGCGCGGCGCTCACCGGCGCTTCGTCCTCCATCGACTCATCCACGGCAATGACGCCGATCCGCGCGTCGAATGTGGCGCCCACACCATCGCGCGCGACCTGGATCTCCGACGTGTCGAGCGCCTGCGCGAGCCGCGAGACGAGCGCCGCGCTGGCCCGTTCCGCCATGGGAATGACGACGATGCCACCATCCGCGTCGGCGAGCACGCCGCGCTCTGCCACGACCGTCCCGCGCGCGAGCGTTGCCGTGAGGTCGAGCCCGCCGAGCAGGCGATCATCGGTGACCCCCGCAGGCACGCGGCGGACCGGCGTGTCGGTACCCAGCAACTGTTGCAACTGCTGCAGCCACTCCGCGAGCGCGTCATGCGCCCCCGCGCGCACATGGGCGCCGCCCAGCGCATGCGGTGCCACCGCCAGACAGGCGAGGGCGGTGGCAGCCAACACCGCGGGCCCCGCCGTCACGTCGGAGCGATCGGCCGCATCCAGTGCGTCCGCGGACACGGGGGACTCGATCACTCCGGTCCCAGCACCTCGACCACCGCCCGCGCCACGCGCGACGTGGAGCCGGTGTCATCGAGCACGTTGCGACGCAAGCGGTGCCGGAGCGCCATCGGCGCCACGCGACGCAGATGGACGCGGGTCGCCGCCTTCGCGCCCTCGAGCGCCGCGGCCGCGCGCGCCGCGCGCAGCAGCGTCAGCTCCCCGCGCAGGCCATCGGTCCCCAGCGCCTTGCAGAGCGTCGCACCGAGCACGAGCAACTCGTCCGCGACCGTCACCTCGCGCACATGCTCCTTGGCCTTCACCAGATGGCGTCGCACCTTCGCGTCTTCCTTCTCGTACTCGTGCGCAAAGGCGTCGGCATCGCGATCGTACGCGTCACGCCGACGCACCACCTCGACGCGGGTCGGGATGTCCTCGGGCGTGCGCACCTCCACCGAGAGGCCGAAGCGATCGAGCAGCTGCGGACGGAGTTCGCCCTCCTCGGGGTTGCCGCTCCCCACGAGCACGAACCGCGCCGGGTGCCGCACGCTCACCCCTTCGCGCTCGACCACGTTCTCGCCCGTCGTCGCGACGTCGAGCAGGAGGTCGACCAGATGGTCCTCGAGCAGGTTCACCTCGTCCACGTACAGGAAGCCACGATTGGCGCGCGCCAGCAACCCTGGCTCAAACGCCTTTTCCCCGCGCGCAAGCGCGCGCTCGAGATCGAGCGCACCGACGACCCGATCCTCAGTCGCGCCCAGCGGCAGATCCACGACCGGCACCGGCGCGGCCACGGCCTTGAGCACCTCCCCGGCACGCTCGCGGGCGTGGCACTCGCTGCACTGGCGCCCCACATCGGCCGGGTTGCACCCGTACCGGCATCCCTTGACCACCTTCATCGGCGGCAGCAGCGACGGGAGGGCGCGGACGACCGTCGACTTGCCCGTGCCACGATCGCCGAACACCATCACCCCACCGACCTCGTGATCGGTCGCGGCGATCAGGAGAGCCAGCTTCATCTCCTCCTGACCAACAATGGCAGAGAACGGAAAGGGAGTGCGCACGCGTGCGGTGGGGCGGTGGGGGGCGGGGCGGCGGCGAGCGGCGTCGGGGCGGTACCGACCGCCGACATGCCAAGCGAGAGGGCAAGGTTAGGCGCGCGCGAGGGGCATCGCAATGACATCGCCCGCCAACTGTATCGAATGCTTGACACTCCCCGGTACGCCTCGTAACGTCGCGCTCCACACCGCAGGCGCACTGCGGCGCGTGCGTCCGGTTGACGTACGATGGGGCGCCACCCGCGCCCCTTCCCTCCGCTTCGATCCGCGTGACCGTTCCCGAGGCCGCCACGACGGCGGCGCCGCCGACCGCCAGTGTTCGCCAAATTGCCGCTCCCTCGCGCAGCTGGCGTGACCGGCTGCTGGACCTGCGCGACCGGATCTACACGAGTCCGGCCTTTCAGAAGTGGGCCGCGTCGTTCGTGTTTACCCGCCCGATCGCGCTCAGCAGGGCGCATCGCGCCTTCGACCTCGCGTCCGGCTTCGTGTACAGCCAGACCCTGCTGGCTGTCGTGCGGCTGCGCCTGCTCGAGCAGCTGCAAGCGGGCCCCCGCTCCGTGGCGGAGCTGGCCAAGCACAACGACCTGCCGGTGGATTCCATGGAGCGTCTGCTCCGGGCCGCCCGTGCCTGTCGCTTGGTGGAACAGCGCCGCAGCGGGCTCTGGTCGTTGGGCATTCTGGGCGCGCCGTTCCTCGGCGATCCCACCCTGCCCATGCTCGTGGAGCACAACGCGGCGTACTACGGCGATCTCCGCGATCCGATCGCCCTCCTCTCCGGCGCCATGGCTGGCAAGACCGTCCTCGCCTCGTACTGGCCGTATGGTGACGCCGAGCGCGCCGCGCACGTGGAGAGCGCCGAGGCCAGCGAATACACCGCGATCATGGCCGCCACCCTTCCGCCGCTGGCCGAAGACGTCATCGATTCGTACGACTTCGGAGCGCATCGCGTGCACATGGACGTTGGCGGCGGCGAAGGGGTCTTCGTCAGCATGGCGGTCCGGCGCAATCCAGGGCTTCGCGGGATTGTCTACGACTTGCCAGCCGTGATCCCGCGCACCGAGGCGCGTCTGGCCACCGAGGGCCTCGCGGGTCGCGTGAGCGTCGCCGGGGGCAACTTCCACGCCGACCCCCTGCCGGTCGGGGCCGATCTCATCACGCTCATCCGCGTGCTGCTCGACCACTCGGACGCGATGGCGGTCGCGCTCTTGAAGAAGATCCGTCAGGCGTTGCCGCCCAATGGCAGTCTCCTCATCGCCGAGCCGTTGTCGGGTCACCCGGGCGTCGAACGGGCGGCCGACGCCTACTTCGGCTTCTATCTGCTGGCGATGGGCCGCGGACGGTGTCGGTCGCGGGAGGAGCACGAACGGCTGCTGCGCGAGGCGGGATTCACGCGGTGCAGCGTGGTCCGGACCCGCTACCCGTTCCGCGCCTCCGTCCTCGTCGCGCGCCCCTGACGGTCGCGGAGACCCTACCCAAACGGGTGGTACCCCCGTCAAACCTTCGACTTGCAGCTACCCTAACGAAGTTCTGTGTCAACCTCCCTTGACGGCTAGTGCAAACACGTGCACCTTAGCCGCGGTACTTAAGCCGCCGTCTGCAGTCCCTTCACTCACACCCCCCGATTTCGGGGAAGGATCAGCGTGGATACGCTGGCCGTGGTGTTTGAATCGCCCGAAGTCATGTCGATGCGCCGCCTGCCCCTCGTGCAGGCCGGCGACGCGGACGTGGTCGTGCGCATCGATTGGACCGGGATCTCGACGGGCACCGAGCGGCTCTTGTGGACCGGCAAGATGCCGCCCTTCCCGGGCCTCGAGTATCCGCTCGTACCAGGCTACGAAGCGGTCGGAACGGTGGTGACCGCCGGCGCGACCTCAGGCCACGCCGTGGGCGATGTCGTCTTCGTCGCCGGGTCTCGCTCGTTCGAGGGGGTGCGCGGCCTCTTCGGTGGCGCGGCACGCACCCTCATTGTGCCAGGGGTCCGCGCGGTGACCATCGCGCCGCATGTGGCCGACAAGGGCACGCTGCTCGCGTTGGCCGCAACCGCGTACCACGCGATCACTGATGGCGGCGGCGCCTTCCCGGACCTTGTGGTCGGCCACGGCGCGCTCGGCCGCCTGATCGCGCGCCTAGTCCGCGCCCTCGACCCGTCGCACGTGGTCACCGTCTGGGAAACGAACCCCGCCCGCCGCACCGGCGCGCTGGACTACCCCGTGATCGCGCCCGACGACGACACGCGGCGCGACTACGGGGTCATCTGCGACGTGAGTGGGGTCGCCTCGCTCGTGGACGGGCTCCTCGCCCGCCTTCGCCCGCGTGGTGAGCTCGTGCTGGCCGGCTTCTATGACACGATCAGCTTCGTGTTCCCCGCCGCCTTCATGAAGGAGTCGCGCCTGCGCATCGCCGCCGAGTTCACGCCGGCGGATCTCGTGGCCGTCGCCGCCATGGCGGGTGACGGTCGGTTGTCGCTTGATGGTCTGATTACCCACACGGCCCCAGCCAGCGAGGCCTCGGCAGCATATGCCACGGCCTTCGGCGATTCGGCTTGCGTCAAGATGGTTCTCGATTGGAGGCATACCGCGTGATTGAAAGCACCACTGGCAGCGCATCCGACGCCTTCGTGCAGCTTCGAAAGAACATGCAGGACGAAGCCGCGCAGGAACCGGCGCCCGTGTCGACCCGTCCGGTCACCAAGGAAACGCAGATCATCGCCATCTATGGCAAGGGCGGTATCGGCAAGAGCTTCACGCTCGCCAACCTGTCCTACATGATGGCGCAGCAGGGCAAGAAAGTGCTGCTCATCGGGTGCGACCCCAAGAGCGACACGACCTCCCTGCTCTTCGGCGGCAAGGCCTGCCCGACCATCATCGAAACCTCGTCCAAGAAGAAGCTGGCCGGCGAAGCGGTCCAGATCGGCGACGTCTGCTTCAAGCGTGACGGGGTGTACGCCATGGAACTCGGCGGCCCTGAAGTCGGGCGCGGCTGCGGCGGACGTGGCATCATCCACGGCTTCGAGATCCTCGAGAAGCTCGGCTTCCATGACTGGGGCTTCGACTACGTCCTCCTCGACTTCCTGGGCGACGTGGTGTGCGGCGGCTTCGGCCTGCCGATCGCCCGCGACATGTGTCAGAAGGTGATTGTCGTGGCGTCGAACGACCTCCAGTCGCTGTACGTCGCGAACAACGTCTGCAGCGCGGTCGAGTACTTCCGGAAGCTCGGCGGCAACGTCGGCGTCGCCGGCATGGTCGTCAACAAGGACGACGGCACGGGCGAGGCGGCGCGGTTCGCCGAGCTGGTGGGCATCCCCGTGCTGGCCAGCGTGCCGGCGCACGAGGACATCCGCCGCAAGAGCGCCAACTACGAGATCATCGGCACCTCCACCTCGCAGTGGGGCCCGCTCTTCGCGGAACTCGCCGAGAACGTGGCGTCGGCGCCGCCGGTGCATCCGAATCCGATGGTGATGGACAGCCTGCTCGACCTGTTCTCCCGCGATTCAGTGGGGCGCGACGTCGTGCTCGAGCCGGCCACGATGTTCGACATGTGCGGCAAGGAAGACGTGATCAAGCCCTCCCTCGAAGTCGTCTACGACACCGTTTGAGCGACATGACACCGTCCGACGTGCGGAATGGCGCGGTTCCCACAGGCGAAGTCGTCTATGACGACGTCGCCGTGGCGCCGATGCTGAACGATGGCGATGCGAGCCCGGCCGACGTGAACCTCGCGGCGACCCAGGGCGACGGCGTGGGCTGTCATGCCGGCGCCGCCGAGATGAAGAAGGCGGCCGCAGCGGCGGGCAAGAGCGAGACGCTCGCGCGCTACGCGGCGGATTACCCGACCGGTCCGCACGACCAGCCACAGAGCATGTGCCCCGCCTTCGGCTCGTTGCGCGTCGGCCTGCGCATGCGTCGCACGGCGACGGTCCTCTCGGGCTCGGCGTGCTGCGTGTACGGTCTCACGTTCACGTCGCACTTCTACGGCGCCCGCCGCACCGTGGGCTACGTGCCGTTCAACTCCGAGACGCTCGTCACCGGCAAGCTGTTCGAGGACATTCGCGAAGCGGTCTTCCAGCTGGCCGATCCGGCCAACTACGACGCGATCGTCATCACCAATCTCTGCGTCCCGACGGCCAGCGGCGTGCCGCTGCAGCTGCTGCCCAAGGAGATCAACGGCGTCCGCATCATCGGCATCGACGTGCCGGGCTTCGGCGTACCGACGCATGCGGAAGCCAAGGACGTGCTGGCCGGCGCCATGCTCAAGTACGCGCGCACCGAGGCCGAGCAGGGCCCGGTGATGGCGCCGCGCGGCGGCAAGACCGACAAGCCGACGATCACGCTGGTGGGCGAGATGTTTCCCGCCGACCCGGTCGGCATCGGCATGTTGCTCGAGCCGCTCGGACTCGCGGCCGGACCGGTGGTGCCCACGCGCGAATGGCGCGAGCTCTACGCGTCGCTCGACTGTGCGGCCGTCGCCGCGATTCACCCGTTCTATACCGCGGTGTACCGCGAGATGACCGCCGCCGGGCGCACCATGGTCGGCTCCGCCCCCGTGGGCCACGATGGCACGGCCGCGTGGCTCGAAGCGATCGGCCAGACGTGCGGCATCGCCGCCGACAAGATCGCCGCGGCGCAGAACAAGTTCCTTCCGGCCATCAAGGGCGCGCTCGCCAGGATGCCGATCAAGGGCCGCATCACGATGTCGGGCTACGAGGGCTCCGAGTTGCTCGTGGCGCGCCTCCTCGTCGAGAGCGGCGCGGATGTGCGCTACGTCGGAACGGCCTGCCCCAAGACCGTCTGGTCGGACCCCGACCGCGAGTGGCTCGAGGCGCGCGGCGTCCGCATCCAGTACCGTGCGTCCCTGGAACAGGACGTGGCCGCGATGCACGAGTTCCAGCCGGACTTGGCCATCGGCACCACGCCCGTCGTGCAGAAGGCCAAGGAACTCGCCATCCCGGGCCTCTACTTCACCAACCTGATTTCGGCGCGGCCGCTCATGGGCCCGGCCGGTGCGGGTTCGCTCGCCACCGTCATCAACGCGGCGCTGGCCAACAAGCATCGGTTCGACGAGATGAAGGAGTTTTTCGAGGGCGTGGGCACCGGCTTCGCGACGGGCGTGTGGGAAGAGACGCCGGTGGATCACCCCGAGTTCCGCGAGCACTACAAGCGTCACCTCACGCGCATCCAGAAGCGCAAGAAGGCGGAGGAGATGATCTAGTGCTCGTCCTCGACCACGATCGCGCCGGCGGGTACTGGGGAGCCGTGTATGTCTTCACGGCCATCAAGGGACTGCAGGTCATCATCGACGGCCCGGTGGGGTGCGAGAACCTCCCGGTGACCTCGGTGCTGCACTACACCGACGCGCTGCCGCCGCATGAGCTGCCGATCGTCGTGACCGGGCTCGGCGAGGAGGAACTCGGCCAGCACGGCACCGAGGCCGCGATGAAGCGCGCCCACAAGACGCTCGACCCCGAGCTGCCGTCGGTCGTGGTCACGGGCTCGATCGCGGAGATGATCGGCGGCGGTGTGACGCCCGAAGGGACCAACCTCCAGCGGTTCCTGCCGCGCACGATCGACGAGGACCAGTGGCAGAGCGCGAATCGCGCCCTGTACTGGCTGTGGACCGAGTACGGCCTGAAGAAGGGGGTGCGCCCCGAGAAGGCGGTGCGTGCACCGGGAGCCAAGCCGAAGGTCAACATCATCGGCACGATCTACGGCACCTTCAACAGCCCGTCGGACATGACCGAGATGCGCCGCCTGGTCGAGGGGATCGGTGCCGAGGTCAACATGGTCTTCCCGCTGGGCAGCCATCTGCAGGACGTGCCGCGGCTGATCGATGCCGACGTGAATGTCTGCATGTACCGCGAGTTCGGACGCATGCTGTGCGAGTCGCTGGAGGTCCCGTACCTGCAGGCGCCGATCGGCCTGCACTCGACGACCAAGTTCCTCCGCACACTGGGCGAGATGCTCGGACTCGATCCCGAACCGTTCATCGAGAAGGAAAAGCACACGACCATCAAGCCCCTCTGGGACCTGTGGCGGTCGGTGACGCAGGACTTCTTCGGCACGGCCTCCTTCGCCATCGTGGCCAACGAGACCTACGCGCGCGGCGTCCGCCACTTCCTCGAGACGGAGATGGGGCTTCCCTGCACCTTCTCGTTCGCGCGACGTGCGGGGGTGAAGCCGGACAACGCCGCCGTGCGTCAGGCGATCAAGGAGAAGCCGCCGCTCATCATGTTCGGCAGCTACAACGAGCGCATGTACATGGCGGAACTCGGCACGCGCGCGATGTACGTGCCGGCGTCGTTCCCCGGCGCGATCATCCGTCGGCACACGGGCACGCCCTTCATGGGCTACTCGGGCGCGACGTACATCGTGCAGGAAGTGTGCAACGCCCTGTTCGACGCGCTCTTTCACATCCTCCCGCTCGGCACGGAGATGGACAAGGTCGACGCCACGCCGGCGCGTCAGCACAAGGAGCTGCCGTGGACCGACGACGCGAAGTCGGCCTTCGATGACATCGTCGAGTCCTTGCCGGTGCTGGTGCGCATTTCGGCGGCCAAGCGGCTGCGTGATGCCGCAGAAAAGGACGCGCGCGATCTGGGCGACGACACGGTGACGCCCGATCACGTGATGGCCACGCGCAAGATGATCGCCGGAGTGCCTGCCTGATGTCCGACTGGGTCCTCCGGGGGCGCGCTCAGCGCGCCGATGCGTCGGCCACGAGTCCGGCGAGGAGTGCGGCTGCGTCGAGCGGTCGTTCCTCGTGGACCACGTGCCCGCCGCTCCACGAGAGGATCCTGGCCGACGGAAAGTGCTCCGCGAACACCTTGGCGAGCGGCACGGGCGGAATCCAGCGGTCCTCGGTGCCGAGCACGAAGGTGGCCGGCGACGCGAAGCGTGCCACCCGTGCGAGCAACGCGCGCAGGTCCCAGCCCGCCATGAGCGCGAGTGCCCCCTCGACGTGCTTCGGATCGCGCATCAACCGCGCGTACCAGCCGCGCTGCGCCGCGGTGAGCGCTGATCCGGTGCTGTCGAGCAGCCGGTCGAGCACCGCCGGTTCGCGCGCGATGAGCGCGGCCACGGCGCGGACCGGGTCGGTGCGCAACAGCGGCAGCAGCCACGGCGCGATGAGCGCGGTGTACGCGCCCGGTGCTGGCACCAGTGATGGGTTGAAGCCGACGATGGCCGGGGCGTGCGCGCCGGCGTCGTGGGCCATGGCGACCGCGAGCGCTGCGCCGGCCGAATGGCCGGCAATGAGCGTGGGCGGTGGGAGCTCGAGCGAGACGAGGAGCGCGCGCAGCGCATCAGCGACGGCCGGGATGGTTGGTGGCGCGTCAGGCCATGCGCTCGTGAAGCCGTGTCCGGGTAAGTCGGGCACGACCACGGTGGCGACGGATGCCAGCGAGCGCGCGACGTCAGCCCACGAATGTGTCGAGGCGCCGGTGCCGTGCAACAATAGGACCACCGGTCCGGCACCAAGTACTTGCACATGCCATGTGTTTGGGGGCAAGATAGCCGCGCGACTTTTTTCAGAATGCGGCCAGTCGGCTGGAATGCTGGTCAGGGGCATGCACGATTGTAGTACCGCAGTACCGTTTGGCGGCACCGAGCGAGCGCACTGAGGCGTTCGCTTCCCCGAACCGCGGGGGGCAGACCGCGGGATTTCCTGTTCGGAGGATAGCATGAGCGACAACAACGGCGGCATGACGGAAGACGAAGCACGTCGGTTCCATGGCTACTTCATCATGGGCACGGCGGTGTTTGTTGGGACGGCGATCGCTGCCCACCTCGCGGCCTGGAGCTGGCGCCCCTGGTTCTAGGTCGCAGTCACGTCTTCCCACACTCTACTGGAGAGCAATATGTATCGGATCTGGATCGGGCTTGACCCGAAGATCGTGATGTCGCTGACGGGCACTGCCATCAGCGTCATGGTGCTGGTGATTCACCTCTTCGCGTTCAAGGTGGTGAACTATCCTGGCACGACTGTCGCCAAGTACGCTACCGCGGCCACTCGGTGACCATTCTGGGACGCCTGGGACATCGCGGTGGCCTGACGTCCGCGTTCGGGCTGTACACGTGTTCTCACCGTCGCCCTTTCAACCCTTAGGAGATGCAGAATGCATCGCATTTGGCTGGCCTTTGATCCGCGCAGGGTGATGGTGGCCCTGACCGGATTCCTTGCAGTGCTGGCGCTGCTGATTCACTTCATCCTGCTCAGCAGCCACCGGTATTCGTGGATCGAAAACGGGACCATGTCCGCCGACCAGCTCAAGGTCGGTAGCGCGGCTCCCGCAGCGGCGGCTGAAATGGCCCCGCTCCCTCCCGGGCGGTAGTCTGGCAAGTCGTGGCTGCAGGGGAGGGCGCCGTGTGGTTGGTACCGCCGACGCCCCCCCTCTGCCCGACGCCGCTAAGCACCGGCCCGCGCTTCCCCACTGGGAGATCGCACCATGGCAATGCTGAGTTTCGAGAAGAAGTACCGCGTCAAGGGTGGGACCCTCATCGGAGGGGATCTGTTTGATTTTTGGGTCGGGCCGTTTTACGTCGGCTTCTTCGGCGTGACGGCGGCCTTCTGCGCCATCATGGGCACGTTGCTCATCGTGTACGGCGCCGCCGTCGGACCGACCTCGAACATCTGGCAGATCAACATCGCGCCGCCCGACCTCAAGTACGGACTCGGCCTCGCGCCGATGAACGAGGGCGGGCTGTGGCAGTTCATCACGATCTTCGCGATCGGCGCCTTCGTGAGTTGGATTCTTCGTCAGGCGGAGATCAGCCGCAAGCTCGGCATGGGGATGCACATCCCGTGGGCGTACAGCGTGTGCGTCTTTGCCTACGTGACGCTCGTGGTGATCCGTCCCGTGCTGCTCGGCGCGTGGGGACACGCGTTCCCGTACGGGATCTTCAGTCATCTCGACTGGGTGTCGAACGTCGGCTATCAGTACCTGCACTTCCACTACAATCCGGCGCACATGGTCGCGGTGACGTTCTTCTTCACCACGGTGCTCGCGCTGGCGATGCATGGCTCGCTGATTCTCTCGGTGACGAACCCGGGCAAGGGAAAGATTGTCAAGACGAGCGAGCACGAGAACGTGTTCTTCCGCGATTTCCTGGGCTACTCCATCGGCGCAATCGGTATTCACCGCCTCGGCCTCTTCCTGGCGCTGTCGGCGGGGATATGGAGCGCGATCTGTATCGTGCTGGCAGGTCCCTTCTGGACGAAGGGCTGGCCGGAATGGTGGGGCTGGTGGCTCAACATGCCCATCTGGCGATAGGGGGCCACACTGATGCTCGAATACCAGAACCTGTTCACCCGCGTGCAGGTGCGGCATGCCCCGGACCCTGGGCTCCCGCTGCCCGCCGGGTCGGACAAGCGCATCGGCACCGGATTCTTCAACTACTGGATCGGCAAGTTCGGCGACGCCCAGATCGGGCCGTTCTACCTCGGGACTTACGGGTTGCTCTCCCTCCTCTTTGGCAGCATTGCCATCGAGATCATGGGACTCAACATGTGGGCGTCCGTGGGGTGGGACCCGGTCGAGTTCGTCCGACGCCTGCCCTGGTTGTCACTGGAGCCGCCCTCGCCGGAGTACGGCCTCCGCATGCCGCCCCTCGCGAAGGGAGGCTGGTACCTGCTGGCCGGCTTCTTCCTCTCGCTGTCGATCGGGCTGTGGTGGCTGCGCACCTACAAGCGTGCGAAGGTGCTCGGGATGGGGACCCATCTCGCGTGGGCATTCGGCTCGGCCATCTTCCTCTACAGCACCTTCTTCTTCCAGCCGTTGCTGGTCGGTAGCTGGAGCGAAATGGTCCCGTTCGGCCTCTTCCCGCACCTCGACTGGACTGCTGCGTTCAGCATCCGGTACGGGAACCTGTACTACAACCCGTTCCACGCCCTCTCGATCGTCTTCCTGTATGGATCGACGCTGTTGTTCGCCATGCATGCGGCCACGATTCTCGCGACCAGCCGACTGGGCGGCGAGCGTGAGATCGAGCAGATCACCGACCGCGGGACGGCCGCCGAGCGCTCGCAGCTGTTCTGGCGCTGGGTCATGGGCTTCAACGCCACGATGGAGTCGATCCATCGCTGGGCCTGGTGGTTCGCGGTGCTGACCACTTTCACCGGCGGCATCGGCATCCTGCTCACCGGCACGGTTGTCGACAACTGGTATCTCTGGGCGGTCAAGCACCATGTGGCGCCGCAGTACCCGGCGGCCAACAAGACGCTGACGCCGGCCCTGCTCGATTCCCTCCGCGGCCAGTATGCGGGGCCGATGAACAAGGGATTCCCGGTCTACGCCGTTCCCGCGGCGCCGATCGCACCTGCCGTCACCGACACGGCCGCGATGGCCGCGCCGGCCGCGCCCGACACCGGGAGGAAGCCATGAGTGCCGTGATGGTTCGTCGTCTCTCCACGAGGGCGCTCGCCGCGAGCGCCCTCCTCCTCACCGCCTGCGATCCGATCACGCCGACCAACAATCGGAATCGGGACTTCGTGCAGACCGGTGAGCGCGGCACTTCGATGGCGCAGATCTACAACCGCGACGCCAACGCCGCGAAGTTCAAGGCGGTCAGCATTCCGACCACGCTCCCCCCGGCGGGCTTGAGCCCGCCGGGGCCGCTGCCGTGGAAGAACGTGCAGGTGCTCAACGACATCAGCGTGGCCGAGTTCAACCGGACGATGATCGCCTTCAGCACGTGGGTCGCGGGCACCGGCAACTGTGCCTACTGCCACAACGTGGCGAACTTCGCCTCCGACACGCTCAACAACGGCAAGCCGATCTACACCAAGCTCACGGCGCGCCGCATGATCCAGATGACCCGCCACATCAACGGCAACTATGCCAGCCATGTGGCCAACACCGGGGTCACCTGCTACACCTGTCACCTGGGCAAGCCGCAGCCGAACGGCCTCTGGTTCTACAGCAACGAGAGCCAGTACCTGCGGAACTACCTCGACTACACGGGTGCGCGCGTGGTCTCGCACACGGTCGCGCCATCGCCGGCCAACCGCTCGTCGGTCAAGCAGACCGAGAACACCTACGCCCAGATGATCTCGATGTCGACGGCGCTGGGCGTCAATTGCACCTACTGCCACAACTCGCGGCAGTTCGCGAGTTGGGAGCAGTCGCCGCCGGCGCGCGTCAAGGCGTACCGCGGCATCCAGATGATCCGCGACGTGAACTCCAACTACGTCGCGCCGCTGGCGAGCATTCTGCCGGCCATCCGCCTGGGTCCCATGGGTGATGGCCCCAAAGCCCAGTGCAGCACGTGCCATAACGGGGTCTACAAGCCGCTCTACGGCGCACAGATGGCCAAGGATTATCCGGCTGTCTGGGGTCGTACCGAGTGGAATGGCATCGCGTTCCCCGGGTTGCATCCGGGCACGGACACCACGAAGGCCAAGGTGGCATCGGCGGCTGCCCCTGCCACACCGATCGCGGCCGCTGGCGCGGGATCGACGGGGCACTAGGCACCGGTTGGTTCTCCGCCGCCGTACCGGTCAGGCCCCGCGCACCACGCGCGGGGCCTGCTCGTTTTCGGGCACTTCGCATTCGTCTCGGGTGTTGGACTCCGGCTAGATTGTTCCGCCCAAGCCATCCTGCTCCCGCGCCCGACCGTCCGAGGATCTCTTCGTGAGCACCCGCCGACTTCCCGTCTACATTCTGGCCGACGTTTCCGGCTCCATGCAGGGCACTCCCATCGAGTCCGTCAAGGCCGGCATCCGCCAGCTGCATCGCGACCTGATGAGCGACCCGCAGGCGATCGAGAGTGCCTATCTCTCCATCATCACCTTCGCCGACAGCGCGCAGCAGATCGTGCCGCTCACCGAGGTCGCCCAGTTCCAGCCGCCCGAGGCGATGTCCGCGTCGGGCTCCACGAACTTTGGCGACGGACTGCGGCTCCTCCTCGAGTGCTTCGACGCCGAACTCGTGCGCACCACGGCCGAACAGAAGGGCGACTGGAAGCCGCTCGTGTTCATCCTGTCCGATGGCGCTCCCACCGACAGCGCCTGGAGCGAGTACGCGAGCGCCCTCACCGCCAAGCGCCCCGCCAACATCATCGCGCTCGCCTGCGGCGATCAGGCCGACACGAGTGTGCTCAAGCGCGTGACCGAGACGGTCATCGAGATGCGCGACATGACCCCCGACGCCTTCAAGTCGTTCTTCAAGTTCGTGTCGGCCAGCGTCAGGCAGACCAGCGCCAAGGTGGGCGCACCCGGAGCCGGGGGCGCGATCACGCTGCCACCGCCGCCGCCGGGCATCACGATCGTCCCGTAGTCGGCGGTGGCCGAGACCGAGACGCGCGTGATCATTCCGACGGCCGCGGCGCCCGCAGCGGAGCCGCCGGTCGTCGCCGCCACCTGGCAGGAGCGCGAGCCACCGGACCCATGGTGCCCCGCGGAACTCACCGCGCACCTCCCGTGGGCGGATGAGGTCGTGCGCGCGCACGCGCACACCTGGTCCGCGCGCGGCCGCGCTGGGTGGACGCTCGTCGCCGGCACCCGTCGCGGCCGCTCGCACGCGCATCAGGCGCAGTGGCGGGAAGACGCGGCTGGCTTCGCGTCCCTTCCCGCCGCTGACGGGAGCGCCCTGCACCTGCTCGTGGCCGCCGATGGCGCCGGATCGGCCCGCTGGAGCCGGATCGGCTCGGAGGCGGCGTGCCGGGCCGTCGTGGACTTCGCGGCCCTCCACGGGCCCAATGCGGCCGATGGCGGGGCCCTCGTCACGGGCGCTGCCGCCTTCGCCGTCGACGAACTCCGCCGCCTCGCCGCCGTCGGCGGCGCGCTCCCACGCGACCTCCGCACAACCCTCCTCGTCGCCGCCCTCTGGGGGCACCCGGGACACGAGCAGCTGGCCTGCACGCAGGTCGGCGATGGCGCCATTCTCGTGCGCACGAGCGATGGCAACGTCACGCAGCTCGGTGTCGGCGACAGCGGCGAGTTCTCGGGAGAGGTCACCTGCTTCGTGCCCGATCCGGAGGCCACCGCCCGCGCCGCGAGTGCACTGGTGCGGCGCGACGCGCGCGAGGTGACGCACTGCCTGCTGCTCACCGACGGCATCGAGGATCCGTTCTACCCGCTGGCACGCCGCGGTGCCGGGCTGCTGGCCCAACTCATGGACGGCGTGCGCGAGCCCGCTGAGCACTTTCAGCGGCAAGCGGTCCACGGCCCCGTCTTGGGCGACCCGGCGATGCATGAGCGACTGGCCGAGTGGCTCACCTTCGAGCGGCGTGGCGAGAACGACGATCGCACACTCGTGGCCGCCGTGCGGGCGGCAGCGGTGGAGCGCTGACGTGAGCTTCCTCTCGGCACGCCTCACGGACGGTCGCACGATCGAGTTCGAGGATCGGGCCCTCAACTCGGGCGGCGAGAAAGTCGTGTTCCGCACACGCGACCGGCAGCACGTGGTCGGGTTCTTCCATGGCCGCCTGAGCGACCGCCGTGAACGCGCCGACCGGTTGCAGCGCATCATCACGCGCTACAATCCGACCACAGGCAAGCACGGTGCCTTCTGGCATCCGTACTTCTGCTGGCCTACCGGCGTTGTCGATGGCGACGGGGGGATTCCGCCGCGCTTCGCCCAGCAGAACGGACTCGTCCTTCCCGCATTGGGCGTGGTCGCGCCGATCTACCGCAAGGAGTTCTTCTTCCGCGACCGGTTCGGCACGCTGCAGGAGAAGGAGGTGAAGTGGTTCACCGGGCGCAAGGCGGCGACGTTCGTCCCGGAGCACGAGTTCGGATCGTTTCTCACGCGCCTGCAGGTGTGCACGCGCCTCACGCGCGCCGTGCGCCGCATGCACTTCGCCGGACTCGCGCATTCCGACCTGTCGAACAAGAACGTGCTCATCGATCCCAAGGGAGGCGATGCGTGCGTGATCGACATCGACTCGCTCGTGGTGCCGGGCATCGCGCCGCCGTCGGTGCTGGGCACGCCGGGATACATCGCCCCGGAAGTGATGGCCGGTCGGGCCCGGCCGAGCATCGACACCGACAAGCACGCGCTCGCGGTGCTGCTCTACCAGATCCTGCTCAACCGGCATCCGCTGCAGGG
This sequence comes from Gemmatimonadota bacterium, assembly GCA_031372565.1. Classification (GTDB taxonomy): domain Bacteria; phylum Gemmatimonadota; class Gemmatimonadetes; order Gemmatimonadales; family Gemmatimonadaceae; genus JACPPC01. The sequence continues at coordinate 34,189 of JANMLN010000057.1, forward strand.
TCGCAAGGTCCACAGCCGCCGCTCCGCGGAGGAGGACGAGACGTTGTCGATGGGCGACAAGGCGCTCTTTGTCGAGCATCCACTGGATCACAGCAACCCGCCCGTGCACCCGATCCGCGTGCCGATGGGACGGCTCGGACCCTATCTCGCGCCGCTGTTCGAGCAGACGTTCGTGCGCGGGCTGCACCATCCGGCGCGTCGCGCGGACGCCGCCGAGTGGGAAGTGGCGCTGTATCGCACGCTCAACCTCGTCCACCCGACGCCGAGCGGGCGCGAGTGGTTGGTCGTCGCACCGGGACTGCCGATGCAGTGCCCCTTCACGGGCGAGCGGCTGAAGCATCCGGTGCCGATCGCGCACTTCCTGCGCGACGCGCATGGCGCCGTCGCGGACGAACACCAGGCGTTGGTGCTCTTCCACCACCTGCGCCTGCAGGCGTGGCACCTGCGGCCCAACGTGCTGCCGGATGAGTCCGCCGACCGTACCGCGCTGGGCTACGTGTCGCATCATGACGGGGCGTGGTGGATGGTCAACCTCGGCGACGACGTCTGGCGGCCGTCACGGGGCGTGGCGGTCCATCGCAATGAAGCGCTGGAACTAACCCCGGGCCTCGACGTGCGCGTGGGTGAGGGCGATCCGGCGCGCATCTTCCGCATCGAGTTCCGCAGTCCCACGGCCTGAGCGATGGACGTTCGCGCGCTGGTGCGGCAGGCGCTCGTTGCCCGTGTGGCCGACACGACGTGGTGGCCACCCGCGGATGCCACGCGGTTCCACAACCGGTTGCTGGATGATTGCGGTGACGTGGCGCGCCCCGACGTCGCGCTGCTCATGCAACTGCACGCACGCGACGTGGGCGGACGGCTGCCGCAAGCGGTGCTGTCGCACGCGGCGTGGCACCGCGAGCGCGCGATGCTCACGATGGTGTTCGCGCATGAACTCTCGGCCGAGGGCGGCGTGCACGAGCACGATCTGCTCTGGGCCGTGGAGAGCTGGGCACTCGCGCTGTCGGTGATCGACGCTGCCCTGCTCATCCCGCCACCACCGGTGCGCGCACCCAGGCGGACGGCGACATCGGGACCGCAGGCATCGGCCGGCCGCACCTCGCGTGCGGGAACGGGCCCGAGCGGGACCGGCGCCTCCCCCTCGGTGCCCACCTCCTCCCCCTCGGTGCCCACCTCGACGAAGCGCGGTCGAGGGTGGCCGCACGGCCCCATCGCGCGTGCTGCCCCCACCCCGAATCACTGGACGTACCGGTGGCCGCTCGACGCCATCACGTTCGGCATGATGGCCTTTCTGGGCGTCGGCGTCGCGGTGGCCGAATGGGCGATGGCGCGTGATGCCCGGCTCGCGCGCGAGCGGACGCAGCGGGCCGCGGTCACGGCGGCCTCGTCCGACGTTCGCAGCGCGAACCAGGCCACCACGCTCGTCGCATCGGCAGCAGGCAGCGTGATGGCGACGGCGACGCCCGAGCCGGAGGACGCCGTGCGCGCCCCGCAACTGCGCGTGCTGCCGAACACCGGGCCTGTCGTGGCTGTGGCGGGGGATCGCGCGCCAAGCGCCGTGGACACCGTGCAGCTGCGCGACGGGCGTCTCCTTGTGGGCACGATCGGCGTGATCACCGAATCGCACCTGTACCTGACCGACGCCGCGACCGGACTCCCCTTCGAGTTGCGCGTGGGCGCCGTGACGCGCGTGCGCACACACGCCGGTCGGCAGCTGCGCTTCGACGCCGCGGGTGACGACAGCGCACGGAGCCCCTCGCTGATCGTGCGCGGCGTGGGGGGACGCTATGTCGTGCGCCGACGCGTCCTCGCGGCCAGCGGCGACGCGAGTTGCGAGGGTACGGGGCGCGCCATCGATCCGGTCGAGCAGACCGACGAGGAGATCACGCATGCGCCCGGGAGCGCCACCTTCACGATGCCATCGCGGCCCGGCGTGCACGGCACCATCGCACCCGACGGACGGTTCGAGACGGTTCTCCTGAGCGGCATCCGTGCCATGGGCGACTACAGCTGGCGCATGGTCGGCCACTTCACGCCGACCGGCTTCATCGCCGAGGCCGACGCCAGCACCGTCGTGGTCACACGCTGGCGCGACAGCCAGCGCTGCCGCTTCCTGACCGAGCTCACCGGAGTCCGCCGACCATGACGGACGAACGTCGCGTCGTGCAGGGCGGGCTGCGCCGCCTGATCAACCGGGAACCACGCTGGGCCGAATGGTCGGTCGATACGCTGCGCGGCCGCTTCCTCGACGAGGTGGGCAGCGACTACAAGCCGCTCGTGCTGCTGTTGCTGCGCGTCCACGACATGGGCATTCCGCAGCGGTTGCCGCCCGCGATCATCGACGCGGCGCACTGGGATCGCACGCGTGGAACGCTCGGCCAGCGGCTCGCCGCGGAGCTGTTCCTGCAGCCCCAGATGGCGGAGTGGGCGGTCGAATCGTGGGCCTGGGCGCTGCACGTGATCGACGAGGAGTTTCTGCTCGATCCGCCGCAGGCACGGCCCGCGGCGGCCGTCGCGGCTGGACGCCCGGTCGCCGGCCGGTCGCCCAGCAGTGCGCCCCGTTCGACCAGCGCTGGTCGCTCGAGCTCCGCCGCGGGCCGCGCCCAAGCCCGCGCACCGATGCGCACCACGGCGTCGGTGCCAGCGACCTCGGCCGGCGGGGTGATGCGCTCGAGCAGTGCCGGCGGATCCGGTATCCCCGAGTGGGCGATCAAGGCGGCCTACATCTTCATCCCGGCGGTGTACGGCGGCTTCCTGCTCTTCATGGGCATCCAGATGGCGCGCAGGAAATCGTTCGATGCGACGCCTGCGAGATCGGCCGCGTTGGTCAGCGCGACCGCAGAGACGACGCCGAGCGGGGCTCCGCCCGTATCGAGCGCCGACCTCTCACCCCTGCGCGCCGCGACCGCGAGCCCCGTTGCGGACCCCTCTCGTCCGGCGCTCGACCCGGTCGTGCAGCCGTACGCCAACACCACCCCCACCGGCGCACCGACCTCCACCAATCAGGCGCTCGCTGCCGACCCGTTGCCCGGCGTCACGCGCAGTGCCCTGCCGATGACTGCGAACGACTCTGCCAAGGCCATGGCAGCCACGCCACCACGACGCGCGAGCTTTGCCACCGAGCAGGCGCCCCGCAATCCGACGTCGGCGGCCGGTGGACTCGACCAGGTGATCACGACCGATGGGCGGACCATGACCGGACGGGTGGAAGTGATTCGTGCGGGCTCGATCGTGTTCAAGGACCAGAGCAGCGGACTGCGCTACGAGTTGCCCAAGACATCCGTGGTGCAGGTGCTGACCGAGTTCGGCACGGTCGTGAAATTCGACGGCGGCGAGCGCGTTGCCGTGAGCCCGGTCGTGAAGCGGGGGGTGGCCGGCCGCTACCGGGTGCACTACGTGATCAACGAAGTCACGGGTACCCCCGAGTGCGCGTCGCTGTGGAAGAATGCCGCGCCGCCTGATGCCGACACGGAGGTGCGACACCTTCCCGGCGCCGACACGCTCCAATTGGCATTCGTGCGCGGCGGCACGTTCAACGCCGTGATGGATCGGGAGGCGCGCTTCACGTCGACGTTCGTCATCGTGCCGGATCAGGCGCTCACGGCCTCGGCGGTGACGTCGCGCATTCGCGGCACGTTCACCGCGACGGGGTTCTCGGGGCAGGTCACGCTCATCGGTTTTCGCCGCGCGCGGCCGGGGTCGGGACTGACCGACACGGCGTGCCAAAGCGTGCTGGACGTGACGGGCACCCGCCTGCCGCCAGCGCCGCGATAGGGGCGGCTGGTGACCCCCGCCTGGTGCGGGGATGTGGGCGCCGCACGGAAGCGGTAACTTCCGCCATGATCCAGTCTGCTGAGCACTCCTGCGCGCCCGCACGCCGTGCCGCGCGCCGTCTGGCTGCCGTGACCGTCCCGGCGGCCGTCCTCGCGCTGCTCACGTTCGGCGCGGAGGTGCACGCCCAGCGCGTCGAGCGCGTGGCGTCCCCCGACGGACGCACGCAGGTATCGGTCGAGATACGCGATGGGCGGCTCACCTATGCCGTCCTGCGCAACGGGGCCAAGCTGGTCCTTCCGAGCGCGCTCGGCTTCGCGTTCAAGGGCGCGCCGCCCCTCCGGGACAGCGTGCAGATCGTCGACGTCGCACGCCAGTCGCACGATGCGACGTGGACGCAGCCGTGGGGCGAAGTCCGCCGCGTGCGCGATCACCACAACGAGCTGCGCGTCACGGTGCAGGAAACCGCGCTGCGCGCGCGCCGATTCACGGTCGTCTTTCGCGCCTTCAACGACGGGCTGGGGTTCCGCTACGAACTGCCGGCGCAGCCCAACCTGACGGAGTTCGCGATCACCGAGGAGCTCACCGAGTTCGCGTTCGCCACCGATGGCCGGGCGTGGTGGATTCCGTCGTTCCAGCAGAACCGGTACGAGTACCTGTACCGCGCGTCGCCGATGAGCACGCTCGACACGGTGCACACGCCGCTGACGATCGAGTTTCCCTCGGGCACGCACGTGGTCGTGCACGAGGCCGACCTCGAGGATTACGCGGCGCTCAACCTTCGCGGCGGCAAGGAGCAGAACCGCACGCTCCGGCCCGTGCTGGCCCTCATGCACGATGGCGTGGCCGCGTACGGCCGCACACCGTTCGCGACACCGTGGCGCACGCTGCAGATCGCGGACCGCGCGGCGGACCTGCTACCCTCCGTGCTCGGGCTCAACCTGAATCCGCCGAGCCGGATCGCCGATACGACGTTCGTGACGCCGATGAAGTACAACGGCATCTGGTGGGGGATGCACATCAACACGATGACGTGGGAGTCGGGCCCCATCCATGGCGCCACGACCGCCAATGCCAAGCGCTACATCGATTTCGCCGCCGCCAACAACCTCGGTGGCATGCTGGTGGAGGGGTGGAACGTCGGATGGGACGGTGGCTGGGTCGACAACGGCGACAAGTTCTCCTTCACCAAGGCCTACCCCGACTACGATCTCGTCTCCGTCGCCGCGTACGCCAAGCTCAAGGGGGTCCAGCTCATCGGCCACAACGAGACGGCGATGGGGATCGACAACTACGAGCGCCAGCTCGACAGCGCCTTCTCCCTGTACAGGAAGCTGGGCATCACGTCGGTCAAGACGGGCTATGTCGGCGACAAGATGCGCAACGGCGACTATCACCATTCGCAGACGATGGTGCGGCACTATCGCAAGGTGATCGAGACCGCGGCCCGGTACGGCATCAGCATCGACGCGCATGAGCCGATTCACGACACGGGCGAACGGCGCACCTGGCCCAACATGATCACGCGCGAAGGCGCGCGCGGGCAGGAGTACAACGCCTGGGGCGGCGACGGTGGCAACCCGCCCGAACACGAAACGATCCTGTTCTTCACGCGCATGATTGCCGGGCCCTTCGACTTCACCCCCGGCATCTTCGACCTGACCATCACGCGACCCACGGGTACGCCGCGCCCCATCGAGGCCTCGCGCCCGCGCACCACGCTCGCCAAGCAGCTGGCGCTGTACGTGGTCCTGTACTCGCCCATCCAGATGGCGGCGGATCTGCCCGAGAACTACGAAGGCCAGCCCGCCTTCCAGTTCATCCGCGACGTCGCGGTCGACTGGGACACGACGCGCGTGATCGACGGCAAGATCGGTGACTTCGTGCTCGTCGCCCGCAAGGCACGCGGCAAGGACGAATGGTTCGTCGGCGCCATCACCGACGAAGCGTCGCGCTCGATGGAGATCAAGCTCGACTTCCTCAGCGCCGGCAAGCGATACGTCGCCGAGATCTATGCCGATGGACCGAAGGCGCACTTCCTCGACAACCCGACCGCTGTGGCCATCTCGTCGCAGCCGGTGACCGCCGCCACGCGGCTCACCCTGCGACTCGCAGCGGGCGGGGGACAGGCGATCCGCATTCGCCCCGCCAAGTGACCGCCCCCATGCACACGCGCCTCCGCTCCGGCACGCAACGCGCCGCGCGCATCGCCGTCGTCCTCCTCTCGCTCGGGGCCTGCTCCAAGCCGGCGCCGGCGACGAACGCCGCGGTGCCACCGTCCGCCGCTGCCCTCGACGCCGCCACCACCCACCCCGCCTGGTCGGCGCAGGCGACCATCTACGAGGTGAACATCCGGCAGTACACCCCCGAGGGCACGCTCGCCGCCTTCACGCGGGAGATCCCGCGCCTCAAGCGGCTCGGCGTGGATATCCTCTGGATCATGCCGGTGCAGCCCATTGGCCGGAAGAATCGCAAGGGCTCGCTCGGCAGCTACTACTCCATTGCCGACTATCGGGCGATCAATCCCGAGTTCGGCACGATGGCCGACTTCCGTGACCTCGTGACCTCCGCGCACAAACAGGGGCTCAAGGTCATTCTCGACTGGGTGCCCAATCACACGGCCTTCGATCATCCGTGGACCACGGCGCACCCGGATTTCTACACGCACAACGCCGATGGGTCGATCTCGGTGGCCCGCAACAACGACGGGACGCTCACCGACTGGACCGACGTTGCCGATCTCGACTACGAGAACCCGGCCATGCGGCAGGCGATGATCGGCGAGCTGCGCTGGTGGGTCGACTCGACCGGCATTGACGGCTTCCGGCAGGACGTGGCGTGGGGCGTCCCGCACAGCTTCTGGAAGGAAGTGCACGACACCTTCCGCCCGTCGCATCCCGACCTGTTCTTTCTTGCCGAAGCCGAGGACGCGGCACTGCACGAGTCGTTCGATGCCACGTACACCTGGGAGATGCACCACCTGCTCAACGCCATCGCGCAGGGCAAGAAGGGCTTCGGCGAGCTGACGGCGTACTTCGAGCGGCAGGTGAAAACGTACAATCCCGGCGCCTTCCGGATGTCGTTCACGAGCAACCACGACGAGAACAGCTGGCAGGGTACCGAGTTCGAGCGGATGGGCAGCAACCACCAGGCCGCGTTCATTCTTGCCGCGACGCTCCAGGGCTCCTTCCCGTTGCTCTACACGGGGCAGGAGGTGAGCCTGAACAAGCGGCTCCGCTTCTTCGACAAGGACACCGTCCCCATGACGGGCGCGTCGCTGGCCGACTTCTACGCGTCGGTGTTTGCGCTGAAGCACGCCCAGCCGGCCTTGGCCAACGGCGGGTGGGGCGCGCCGCAGGTGGCGCTCCGCCACACCGCCGGGGAGCGGGTCTTCGCCTTCACGCGCACCAAGGGCGCCAACACGGTGCTGGTGGCGGTGAACTTCGGCGATGCGCCCACGGCCGTGGCGTACGCCGGCCTCGCCGAGGCCGGCACGTACACCGACTGGTTCTCGAAGGCCGGCGTGACACTCGGTGCCACCGGTACCATCGACGTGCCCGCGCACGGCTGGCGCGTGCTCACGCGCTGAGCGTGTAGTCGTCCTCGACCCTGCCCTTCGCACTCCTCCCGTGATGACCGCCATGCGCATGCACGCACTGTTGGCCCTGGGCCTCGCCGTCGCCGCCCCGTCCGCCACGCTCCACGCCAGCCCGGTGGTGTCCACCCGTGCGGCGGCCGCGCCGAACGACATTCTTGGGCGCTGGGACCTCACGGTGCAGGGCGCCAACGGGCCGCATCCTTCGTGGCTCGAAGTCGCGCTCTCGGGCAGGGCCACGCTGGTCGGCCGCTTCGTGTCGCAGTTTGGCAGCGCACGGCCCGTGGCCAAGGTGGCCTATGCGGCCGAGGGCACCTACCGCTTCGAGATTCCGCCGCAATGGGAAGCCGGGGCCGGCGACCTGCTCTTCGAGGGGCGCCTCGACGGCGACAAGCTCTCCGGCTTCATCACCGAACCGAATGGCACGCGTGCCCCCTTCACCGGTGTACGCGCGCCCGACCTGCGCCACCCCGAGCCCGCGTGGGGAGAGCCGGCCGCGATCTTCAATGGCAAGGACCTCGCTGGCTGGGAGGCGATGGGACCCGGGAGCCAGTGGACCGTCGTGAACGGCATCCTCACCAACACCAAGAGCGGTGCGAACCTGCGCACGACCGCGACGTATGGCGATTTCAAGCTGCACGTCGAGTTCCGCGTGCCACCGCAGGGCAACAGTGGGCTCTACCTGCGCGGGCGACACGAGGTGCAGGTGGAGGATAGCAAGGGCCTCGGCAAGAACAGCCACCACGAAGGGGGCGTCTATGGCTTCCTGGTGCCCAACGAGAACGCGGCCGGTGCGCCCCTCGAGTGGCAGACGTACGACATCACGCTCGTCGGGCGGCTCGTCACCGTGACGCTCAACGGCCGGACGGTCATCCGCGACCAGGAAATCCCGGGGCCAACGGGCGGTGCCATGGACAGCAACGAGGGCGAACCGGGCCCGTTGTACCTGCAGGGCGACCACACGTCCATCGAGTATCGCAAGATCGTGATGACGACGCCGCGACGATGACGCGGCGCTGCTGATCTTTCCTTCGGCGCTCCCCGATGCCAGAATGTCATCGCTGACGTCGGGTTTCGGCCTTACCTTCCGTGCGACCCCCGTGGTGGTGTCGTGCGCCCCAGCTTCGAGGAACACGTTGTGCAGACAACAGAGTTCGACGCAATCGTGGTAGGCTCCGGCATCTCCGGGGGCTGGGCGGCCAAGGAGCTCACCGAAAAGGGGCTCAAGGTCCTGCTGCTCGAGCGCGGTCGGGATGTCAAGCACGTCGTGGACTACAAGAACGCGACCAAGGCCCCGTGGGACTACGCCCATCGTGGCGGGCGCACCACGGAGATGGAGCGGCAGTATCCCGTGCTCAAGCGCGACTATCCGCTCAACGAGAAGAACCTCGACTTCTGGGTGAAGGACGAAGAGTCCCCCTACACCGAGGTCAAGCGCTTCGATTGGTACCGCGGGTACCAGGTCGGCGGACGCTCGCTGATGTGGGGGCGCCAGAGCTATCGACTGAGCGACCTCGACTTCGAGGCCAACGCCAAGGAGGGGATCGCTGTCGATTGGCCGATCCGTTACGCGGAGATCGCGCCGTGGTACGACAAGGTCGAGCGTTTTGCCGGCATCTCCGGATCGCTCGAGGGCTTGCCGCACCTCCCCGATGGCCAGTTCCAGCCGGCGATGCCGCTCAACTGCGGCGAGGAACTCGTCTCGAAGCGGCTCAAGACGAAGTTCGGCGGTACGCGCCGACTGATCCCGGGACGCACGGCCAACCTGACCAAGGCGCTGCAGGGTCGCGCGCCGTGCCAGTCGCGCAACGCCTGCTGGCTGGGCTGTCCCTATGGCGCCTACTTCAGCACGCAGTCGTCCACGCTGCCCGCAGCCGTCGCCACCAAGCGCCTCACGCTCAAGCCCTTCTCGATCGCCAGCGAAGTGCTGTACGACAAGGACAAGAAGCGGGCGACCGGCGTGCGCGTGATCGACGCCAACACCAACGCGGTCACCGACTACAAGGCGAAGGTCATCTTCCTCTGCGCATCGACGCTCAACTCGACGTGGCTCCTGATGCGCTCGGCGACCGACCTGTGGCCGCAGGGGCTCGGCTCGAGCTCGGGTGAGCTTGGCCACAACCTGATGGACCATCACTTCCGCCTCGGCGCCTCGGGCAAGATCGAGGGGCTCGAGGACAAGTATGTCTTTGGAAGCCGCCCGACCGGCTACTACATCCCGCGCTTCCGCAACATCGGGAGCGACAAGCGCGAATACCTGCGTGGCTTCGGCTACCAGGGTGGTGCGTCGCGCGAAGGATGGGGCCGCGCGGTCGCGGAACTCGGTGTGGGCGGCGGCTTCAAGGACGCGATGGCGATGCCCGGCGGCTGGACGATCGGCGGCACGGCCTTCGGCGAGATGCTGCCGAACCATGACAACAAGGTCTCGCTCGACGAGGCCAAGAAGGACAAGTGGGGCATGCCGGTGCTCAAGATCGACTGCGCGATCGGCGAGAACGAACAGAAGATGCGCAAGGACATGACGGCCGACATGGCGGAGATGCTCACCGAGTCCGGCGTGAAGGATGTCCGGACGTTCGACGCCGGCTACTTCCCGGGGCAAGGCATCCACGAAATGGGTACCGCGCGCATGGGCAGGGACCCCAAGACGTCGGTGCTGAACAAGCACAACCAGGTCTGGGACGCGCCGAACGTCTTTGTCACCGATGGCTCGGGGATGACCTCGGCCTCCTGCGTCAATCCGTCGCTGACCTACATGGCCCTCACCGCCCGGGCTGCCGATTTCGCGGTGCGGGAACTCAAGAAGCGCACCCTCTAGGCGAGGTCATGCACATGTCGAACGAAACCCACGACTCGACCGGGATCGACCGCCGCGAAGCGGTGCGGCGCGTCTCGATGATGCTCGGCGGTGTCGCGCTGATCGGGAGCAACGGGCTCCTCACCGGCTTCCGACGCGCGTTGTCGCCGGAGGAACTCGCCGACGGCCTCTTCACCGCCGCCGACATCGCCTGGCTGGATGAGGTGGCCGACACGATCCTGCCGACGACGAGCACCCCGGGCGCGAAGGCGGCGCAGGTCGGCGCCTTCATCGCGGTGATGGTCACCGACACCTACGAGAAGGCGAAGCAGCAGACCTTCCTCGAGGGGATGAAGACGCTCGAGACCGAAAGCGTCAACGCGCACGCTGTCGGCTTCCTCGCGGCGACATCCGCACAGCGCCTGTCGCTGCTTGAGCGGATCGACCGTGAGGCGCATGCCGCCATGAAGAAGCCCGGTGCCACGCATTACTTCCGGATGATCAAGGAACTCACCCTGCTCGGGTACTTCACCTCGAAGATCGGCTGCACGCAGGCGCAGCGATATGTCGAGTCGCCAGGGCGGTTCGATCCCTGCGTGCCGTACACGAAGGGCGAGAAGAGCTGGGCCGGGCACGCCTGAGTCCTGATGAGCATCGCCCCGGCTGGCAGCGCCGGCCTCACCTTGCCTGACGCCGGTGCCGTTCAGCCCATGAACGGTCGCCTCTTCTACTGGGCCGTCACGTCGGCGCTGGCCGGGTTCCTGTTCGGCTTCGATACGGTGGTGATCTCGGGCGCCGAGCAGACGATCCAGTCGTTGTGGGGGCTGAGCGCGGCGATGCACGGCATCGCGATGGGGGCGGCGCTGTACGGCACGGTGCTCGGCTCGCTGGTCGGGGGCTGGCCCGCGGACCGCTTCGGCCGGCGGGCCACCCTGCTCTCGATCGGCCTCCTCTACATCGTCTCCGCGGTCGGCTGCGGCTTCGCGTGGAACGTGCAGGTGTTCATCCTGGCGCGACTCATTGGCGGAATCGGCATCGGCGTGTCCACCGTGGTGGCGCCCCTGTACATCAGCGAGATCGCGACGCCGGCCCATCGCGGCAAGCTCGCCGGCATGTTCCAGTTCAACATCGTGTTCGGCATCGTCGTCGCGTTCGCCTCGAACGCGCTCCTGGCCGGCATCGGCGACGACGCGTGGCGCTGGATGCTCGGCGTGGCGGCCATTCCGTCGGTGATCTACACGGTGATGTGCCTCGGCATCCCCGAGAGCCCGCGCTGGCTGCTCACGCGCCGGAACGACCGCGCGGCGGGGCTCAAGGTGCTCGCGCTCATCGAGCCGACGGCCACGCCGGCGCAGCTCGAGCAGGCCGCCACCGACATCACCGCCGGCGCCACGGCGCAGACGAGCACGCGCGGCTTCTGGTCGATGCGCCTCAAGGTGCCGATCCTGCTCGCGTTTCTCGTCGCGTTCTTCAACCAGCTCTCGGGGATCAACGCGATCCTGTACTTCGCGCCGCGCATCTTCGAGATGACGGGCTTGGGCGCCAAGGCGGCGCTGCTGCAGTCGGTGGGGATCGGCATCACCAACCTGGTCTTCACGTTCGTCGGGTTGTGGCTCATCGATCGCCTGGGCCGCAAGACGCTGCTCACGATCGGATCGTACGGCTACATCGCGTCGCTTGGGCTCTGCGCGTGGGCCTTCTTCACCGGACACTTCGCGATCGTGCCGGCGTGCATCTTCGCCTTCATCGCCGCGCATGCGATCGGCCAAGGCACGGTCATCTGGGTGCTCATCTCGGAGATCTTTCCCAACCAGTACCGCGCCACGGGCCAGTCGCTCGGCAGCGCCACGCACTGGGTCTTCGCGGCGCTGCTCACGACGGTCTTTCCCGCGATGGTCAGCGCCTTCCCGCCCGGGTACATCTTCCTGTTCTTCTGCGGGATGATGGTGCTGCAGCTCCTGTGGGTGCGCACGATGGTGCCCGAGACCAAGGGAGTGCCGCTCGAGGAGATCCAGCGCCAGCTCGGCGTCGTGGCATGAACCAGCCGCCGGTGGTCGTCGGCCTTGGCGAAGTGCTGTGGGACGTCTATCCCGATGGCGCGCACTTCGGCGGGGCGCCGGCGAATTTCGCGTGCCACGCCGCCAACCTGGGCGCCGACGCGTGGATGGTGAGCGCGGTGGGCGCCGATGCGCTGGGTGACCGCGCGCTGGCCGCGTTGAACGAGCGCCACGTGCATTGCGACCCGGTGCAGCGCGACCCCGCACACGCCACCGGCCAGGTGCACGTGATGCTCGACGCGACCGGGAAGCCCTGCTACCGGATCGCCCTCGGTACCGCGTGGGACCACATCGCCTGGACCGACGTGCTGGCGCGCTTGGCGACGCGCTGCGACGCCGTGTGCTTCGGCACGCTCGGGCAGCGGTCGTCCACGTCCCGCGCGACGATCCGCCGCTTCGTCGAGGCCACACCGCGCGGCGCTCTTCGCGTGTTCGACGTGAACCTGCGCCAGGCGTTCTACGATGCCGAGACGATCAACGCGTCGCTGCAGCTCGCCTCGGCGGTCAAGTTGAACGACGAGGAGCTGCCGATCATCGCCGAGCTGTGCGGCATTGGCGGGGACACGCCGCGCGAGACGCTGCGCGCCCTGATGAGCCGCTACGAGCTGCGGCTGGCTGCGCTCACGCGCGGGGCGCGAGGGGCGCTGTTGATGGAGGAGCGCGGCGAGGATGAATGCGCGGCTCCGTCGCTGGCCGCGGTGGATACCGTCGGCGCCGGCGATGCGTTCACCGCGACGCTCGTCGCGGGCGTCCTGCGCGGGTTGCCGCTGTCGCAGATCAACGTGCACGCCAATGCCGTGGCGTCGTTCGTCTGTTCGCAGGCGGGTGCCACGCCCTCGCTGCCCGATTCCCTCCGGTCGTTCGCATGAGACGTCTCGTCGTGGTGGCGTCCCTCATCGCGGCCGTGTCGCTGGCGGCGACGCCGGCGCAGACACGGGCGCAGGCAGCGGCCGCCGCCGTTTCGTCCCGCGAGCCCTTCCGCCCCGGCTTCCACTTCACGCCGGCTCGCAACTGGATGAACGACCCGAACGGCATGGTGTTCTACGACGGCGAGTGGCACCTGTTCTACCAGTACAACCCGTTCGGCGACACGTGGGGCCACATGAGCTGGGGCCACGCGGTGAGCCGCGATCTCGTGCGGTGGGAGCATCTCCCCGTGGCGCTCGACGAGGCCGACAGGGTGATGATCTTCAGCGGCAGCGCGGTGATTGACTGGCGCAACACGAGTGGATTCGGCGTGGGGGGCAAGCCGCCGATGGTCGCGATCTACACCGGGCACCGCGAGGGGCACCAGGACCAGCGCATCGCGTACAGCAACGACCGCGGGCGCACCTGGACCAAGGCGCCGGGCGGTCCGGTGCTCGACCTGCAGATGGCCGACTTCCGCGATCCGAAGGTGTTCTGGCACGCGGCGACGGCGCGGTGGATCATGGCGGTGTCGATTCCCCTCGAGCACCGGCTGCACTTCTACGCGTCGAGCAACCTGAAGCAGTGGAGCAAGGTCGGTGAGTTCGGGCCGGCGGGGTCGGTGGATGGCATCTGGGAGTGTCCCGATCTCTTTCCGGTCCCCGTCGAGGGGGGCGGCACGAAGTGGGTGCTCATCGTGAACCTCAACCCGGGCGGGCCCGCAGGCGGCTCTGGGAGCCAGTACTTCGTGGGCGAGTTCGACGGCGCGCGCTTCGTGGCCGACACCGCTGGCGGCCCGGGCCCGCACTGGGCCGACTTCGGCGCCGATTTCTACGCCGGCGTCTCGTGGAACGACGTGCCGGCCAAGGACGGCCGCCGCGTGTGGCTCGGGTGGATGAGCAACTGGAACTACGCGCAGGCGGTGCCCACGTCGCCGTGGCGGAGCGCGATGACCGTGCCGCGCGTGCTGACGCTGCGACGCACGAGCGACGGGTGGCGGCTCGTGCAGACGCCGGTGCGGGAGCTTGCATCGTTGCGCCGTGGCAGGCCGCGGGTCTTCGCCGGCGGCACCGTCGCGGACGCCAATGCGTGGCTCGCGCGGCAGGGCGACCTGCCGGCGCTCCTCGATGTGGAGCTCACGTTCAGCGGAATGCGTGGCGCGTCCGCGTTCACGCTCGAGCTGTCCATCGGCGGCGAAACTCGCACCACGCTGCAGGTGGATGCCGGACGAGCGCAACTCGTGCTCGACCGCTCGCGCTCGGGTCTGGTGGCGTTCCACAAGGACTTCTCGCTGCGCCACCCCGCGCCGCTGCGCCTCACCAATGGTGCCGTCCAACTGCGGCTGCTGCTCGATGCCTCCTCGCTCGAAGTCTTCGCGCAGCACGGGGAGACGGTGCTCACCGACCTGATCTTCCCGCCCGCCGGGGCGCGGCGGCTCTCGCTCACGTCGAGCGGCGATCCCCCGCGCGTGCAGGGCATCACGATCCGGCCCTTGGCGGCTGGCGCGACGGCGCGGTAGGTCACCGCCCTGTGTGCCCGCAGCAGGTCCCGGCAGGCGATCGACGGACGGCCGCCCCCGCCTGCGGGTCGCCTCATGCCACGTCCACTCACCCACGCGTTGCTCCGCCTCGGACTCGCCTCCGCCGCAGCCGCATGGGCTGATCGCGCCAGCCCCTCGCTGCGCGCCCAAGCACACGACATACTTCCGATACCCCGCGTGAAGGTCCTGCCCCGTCACACGAGGGGCATCTGGTGAGGCGCCGCGCGAACGCCCGGTCGCCCGCGCCATGACGTAGCGTTCTCCTGTCCACGATGTTGTCGGCCGCCGACCCGCCCACCATGCCTGTCGTTCTCACTGCGCGCGCCATTCTCTTCGACATGGACGGCACCATCGTGGACTCCAGCATCCCGATCCGCACATGCTGGGGACAATGGGCCGACCGTCATGGCCTCGACGTTCATGAGGTGCTGCACGTGGCGCACGGTCGACGCTCGCAGGACACGATCCGCCACCTGTTGGCGCACCGCGGTACGGACGTCGCGCGTGCCGAGACGGCGTGGCTCGACGACTGCGAGGTCCGCGAGGCGCACGCCACGCTCCCGTTGCCCGGAATCCGCGACGTCCTCGACGCCCTGCCGGTGGGTCGTTGGGGGATCGTGACATCGGCGGCGCTGGAAGTCTGCAAGCGCCGCCTCGAGGCGGCCGGACTTCCCCTCCCTGCGGTCATCGTCTCGGGAGAAGACGTCACGCTCGGCAAGCCCGCGCCGGACGGCTACCGACTCGGCGCCGCGCGACTGGGGTTTGCGCCGGCCGACTGTCTGGCGTGCGAGGACACGCCAACGGGCATCGCAGCGGGCCGCGACGCCGGCATGCGCATGGTCGGCCTTGTCACCACGAACACCGCCGATGCACTCGGCGGGTGCGAAGTGCTCTGCAGTGATTGGCTCGGCGTCCAGGTGACCACGACTCACGACGCCATCACCCTCACGTTCCCCACCCAATGAATCGTCGCGAGTTGCTCCGGCGCGCCGCGGCAGGCGCCGCCGCTCCGCTGCTGGGCGCCACCACGGCCGCACCTGCGGCTGCGGCTGTCAAGGCAGAAGCCGTCCCGACGCTCGGGCGCTTTCCCGCAAAGTTCAAATGGGGGGCCGCGACGGCGGCATATCAGGTGGAGGGAGCCGCCGACGAGGACGGGCGCTCTCCCAGCATCTGGGACAGCTTCTCGCACACGCCCGGTCGCGTCCTCAACGGCGACACAGGCGATGTGGCGTGCGACCACTACCACCGCGTCGCCGATGATGTTCGCCTCATGGCCGACCTCGGCGTGCGCCACTACCGCTTCTCGATCGCGTGGCCGCGCATCGTGCCGGGTGGTCGAGGTGCGGTGAACGAGCGAGGGGTGGATTTTTACAAGCGCCTCCTCGACGCGCTGCAGCAACATGGCATCACGCCACACGCCACCCTGTATCACTGGGACCTCCCGCAGGCGCTGCAGGACCGGTACCGCGGATGGCAATCTCGCGAGGTGGCGGACGATTTCGCGGCCTATGCGGACGTGGTCGCGCGGCGCCTGGGCGACCGGATCACGAGCTGGATGACGATCAACGAGATCTCCACGATGGCATTCGTGGGGTATGGTGTCGGCAGCCCCGGGGCCCACGCGCCCGGGCTCGCGCTCGCGCGGCCGCGCGACCGATGGCAGGTGATCCATCACGCCCTGCTTGCCCACGGGCGCGCGGTGCAGGCGATCCGGGCCTCGGCTTCGCGGCGTCCGTCCGTGGCGGCCGCCGAGAACGTGAATCCTTTCGTGCCCGTCATCGAGACGCCTGAAGATCTGGCCGCAGCGCGGCTCGCCTTCGCGCGCAGCGACGCGAACGCGACGATCACCATGCCGATGCTCACGGGCAAGTACGACGCGTGGTGGTGGGACCACCAGGGCGCCGAGGTACCCGAGGTGCGCGACGGCGACATGGCGACGATCCACCAACGGCTGGACTGGTTCGGCTTCAATTGCTACACCGGCGCCTACGTCCGCGCCGCCAACACGCCGGCCGGCTTCGAACTGCTCGACACCCCCGCCGGATATCCCCGGATGGCGCTGCCGTGGTTGCAGATGGTCCCCGAGTCCATCTACTGGGGCATCCGCCACATCGGCGAGGTCACCGGCCAGCGCCGGTTGCCGATCGTGATCACCGAGAATGGGTGCGCGGACGCCGGTCCGATCGTCCGCGACAACGACGTGCAGGACGTGGACCGCGTCATGTACCTGCGTTCCTACCTGCGGCAGGTGCTGCGCGCCGTCGACGAGGGGCTGCCGGTCGTCGGCTACTTCCCCTGGAGCCTGATGGACAACTTCGAGTGGGCCGAAGGCTACACGAAGCGGTTCGGTCTCGTGCACGTGGACTATCCGACGCAGCGCCGCACGCCGAAGCTCAGCGCGCACTGGTTCCGCGAGGTGATCCGCACGGGCCGCGTGGTGTGAGCGTGCGCTGGCTCGCGGCGCCGACGCTCCTGCTGGCGCTCGCCGTCGCGGGGCCGGGGACGCCTGCGGCGGCCTCGGGCCAGGCCGCGGTCGCCGCGTCGCACGCGGCACCATTGCGCTGGTGGCGCACCACCGCCGATGCGATCGAGCGCGTGGCCGCGCGTACACCGCTGTTGCCCACGCGCGCGGCCACCGGCGACGTCGTCGTGCGCGTGGACCACGTCCGCCGCTACCAGACGATCACGGGCTTTGGCGCCGCGCTCACCGATGCCTCGACCATGCTGGTTGAAGCGCTGCCTGCCGCGCGGCGTGATTCGCTCTGGCGCGCACTCTTCGCGCGTGGCGACGGTGGGACGGGCCTCTCGGTGCTGCGCGTGCCGATCGGCGCATCGGATTTCTCGGTGCGACACTACTCGTACGACGACGTCCCACCGGGCGAGACGGATTCCACACTCGCGCATTTCTCCACGGCGGCGGAACCTGCGGCACGGATGCCGCTCCTGCGGGCCGCGAAGGCGCTCAACCCGGACCTGCGCGTCGTGCTCGCACCATGGAGCGCGCCCGCATGGATGAAGACGAGCGGCTCGCTCATCGGCGGCACGCTGAAGGACGACCAACTGGCCGCCTACGCCCGCTACCTCGTCGAGACCGTGCTCGCCTATCGCGCGGCGGGCGTGCCCGTCGCCGCGCTGTCGGTGCAGAACGAGCCGGCGTTCACGCCGCCCGACTACCCGGGCATGCGCCTGACCGCCGCTCAGCGGGCCGCCCTCGTGGCGCAGCACCTCGGTCCGGCACTCGCGCGCGCCGCGTCCGGCGTGCAGTTGCTCGAGTGGGACCACAACTGGGACCAGCCCGGCGAACCGCTGGCCGTTCTGCAAGACCCGGCCGCGCGACGCTGGATCGCCGGCGTGGCGTGGCACTGCTACGCCGGCGACGTGACCGCGCAGGACTCGGTGCATCGCGCCTTCCCTCGGGTCGCCACCTGGTTCACCGAATGCGCTGGGGGCCGCTGGGCACCCGAGTTCGCTGGCAACTTGCGCTGGAATGTGGCCACGCTGGTCGTCGGAGCGCTGCGGCATTGGGCCACCGCTGTGGTGTGGTGGAACCTCGCACTCGACGCCGACGGCGGGCCGCACCTCGGCGGCTGCGGCAACTGTCGCGGCGTTCTCGCCGTGGACACGCTGACCGGCATCGTCACGCCCAATGTCGAGTACGACGTGCTGGCGCACGCGAGCCGCGTCCTGCGCCCGGGCTCCGTGCGCGTCGCGTCCGATGACCGGCCCGGCGGGATCCGCAGCGTGGCGGTCGTCCACGCCGATGGCGGCCGCGGCATCGTGCTCCTCAACGAGGGCACGACCGAGGTTATCGTCGCGCTCCGCGAGGGCTCGCGCACCTGGCGTCTGGTCCTGCCAGCCGGGGCCGTGGTGTCGGCGATGTGGGGACCGCCGCGCGACTGACGTATGAGACTGCGGAGCGCGTTCGCAACGTGCGACGCTGGCGTGCCGAAACAGCCGCGCGCCGCTCGGGCGCGGCGACCGCCCTACCAGCGCGTCGTCGCCGGCTGGAACGTGCGCCAGCTGTGCCAGTATTCCTGACTCGCGAGCAGGCGCGGAAGTTCACCCGACGGGCCACGACCATGCAGCGCGTAGGCGTGCCCGTCGCCGTCCATGAGCGAATCGCCACGCCACGCGTAGCGCAGCTCGGATGATGGTCGGCGAAACGCCGCGAAGCTGGCCGTATCGCGTCCCAGCGCGAGAAGCAGCGGCACGCCCCCGAGCGTGTCGAGCACGAGCCGCTCGCGCTTGAGCCGATTCCAGTCATACGCGCGGCTTGCGCCGCCTGCCGAGATGCCCACCACCCAGGACTTGTCCTGCCACGACGCCGTGTCGGTGCCGGTGAGTCGGCTGCGACTCGCGCCGATCTCCATCGAGTCGCTCTTCGGATAGCGCGCAAGAGCGGCCGTGTCGGCCTGCATGATGCGGCTCTCTGGGTAGAGGCTCAGCCACTGCCGCAGTGTCACCTGCATGCTGGGGACCTCGCGCATGACCTGACCGAGCCGAGGACCGGCCACCGCCTCGCCGTTCGCCTGCCGCCACCAGCTGCCGGTGGTGCGATCCTCGAGCATCGCGTTGAAGTGATCCATGCCCACCAGGCGGAACGTCTCGGCGCGCCCGTCGAGCACCGGCGAGAAGACGCGCCCGGTGCGGCAGACCGTGCAGTAGGACACCAGCACCGGCTGCCCCCCGACGGAGTCGGGCACCTGATGGTGATAGCCGATGAACTTGAGCGGATACGCCTTGGCCTCGCCGTTGATCGCGACGCCCACGACGAGGCGTTCGAGCGCCACCGTGTTGCGCTCCGGCGTGGCCATCACGAGGTGCTGCGGCACGAGGAACATGTGGTCGGCGGACATCCGCATGTTCACCGTCCACGCCACGCAGGCCGCGACCACGGCTCCCACCAGCGCGAGCCACCGTTGACGCGGCGCGACGCTGACGAGGGCTGGGAGACCGGCGAGCGCTACCAGAGCAAGCGCACCGCGCACCCACCACCGCCACTGGTAGACGGCGTACGCGAACTCGAGGCTTCGCATGCGCTGGCTGCCGGGCATGGGCATGATGAAATACACGTTCGCGAATTCGAACAGCACGAACGCGACACACGCTGCGAGGAACAGCTTCTTCACGGCACGGCTCGCTGTCGCATGAACGTGAGCGTCACGCCATTGGTCCACCCGAATCCGTCCTGACCAGGATACTCCCCACCGCCGCCGGGGCGGCTCGCATCGATCATGTCGTACTTCTCCGTCAGCTTGCCCGTTGCGGCATACACCCGTTGTGCCGCCGCCAACCACCGCTCTCGCCCCGCGTCGGCGACATCCCCGCGCCCGTAACGCCGTGCGCCCTCGGCCGCGAGCCACTGCAGCGGCGCCCACCCGTTGGGTGCATCCCACTGCTGACCGCTCGTGATCGTCGTCGTCACGAAGCCGCCCGCGCGCAGGAAGTCGCGCGCGATGCGGTCCGCCACGCGCGCACCTTGTGCAGGCGTCGCGATATCGAAGTACAGCGCGCTCGCGGCCGCGAGCGTGGGGCGGTCGGTCACCCGCTCCCGCGAGCGCCAGCGCACGTCGTAGTAGAAGCCGGAGGCGTCATCCCACATGAGCGCGCGCATCGCGGCGCGCCGCGCCTCGGCGCGCGCGTCGTACCCCCGCGCGACCTCCGCGTCGCCATTCGCACCGCGTGCACGACGCAGGGCCGCGATCGTCCGCTCGGTGTTGTACAGCAGCGCGTTCAGGTCCACCGGAACCAGCGCCGTGGTCTCGAGCGTGCGCAGGTCGGACGGGTCGCGCATCCAGCGGCTGGAGAAGTCCCACCCGCTCTCGGCGGCCGCGCGCAGCTCGCGCCACAGCGCCGGGCGATCCGCGCTCGGGAGCGACGCAGCCGTGACGACGTCCTCGCGGTACGACTCGGGACGGGGATCCTCCCGATCGTCCCAGTAGCGATTGAGCACCCCGCCATCGGCGAGGCGCACGACACGGCGCACGGCCGTGCCCGGCGCAGCATCGCGCTCGCCGGCCATCCAGAACGCGTGCTCTGCCTCGATCGCGCTCAGGAACGCCAACGCCTGCGTCGTGTCCGCGGCCCGCGCGTAGAGACCCACCATCGCCGCGAAGTACGGCGGCTGGCTGCGGCTGAGGTAGTACGACCGGTTGCCGTTGGGGATGTGCCCGTGCGTGCGGACGAGGTGGGCAAAGTTCTCGAGCATTCCACGAATGGTCGCGGTACGTCCACTGGCCGCGAGGCCGAGCATGGTGAAGTACGAATCCCAGTAGTAGACCTCGCGGAACCGCCCGCCCGGAACCACATACGGCTGCGGCAGCGGCAGGCGCGACGACCACCGCTGCGGTGCGTCTGCAGGCCGAGTCAGTGCGCTCCACAGTTCATCGATGTGCCGCTCAAGTGGGGACGCGTTGTAAGCCGGCGCGGGAAGCACTGGCGCAGCGGGAAGCTCGAAATGCGTCGCGACGAATGCGGGCAGGTTCACCGGCCCCGCCCGGCGCGCACTCTCGTACGCAGCGCGCACGGCCGGGGCGCCGTCGCGCGGGATGGCATCGGCGAATGTCTTCGAGTCTGGAAAGACGCGCGCCAACTGCACGTCGGCAAAGAGCGACCCCAGGTCGCGCGACGGGTCGTACATCGTCGATCCGGCCTCGGACGCGATCGTGGACGCCACCGTGCTCTTCGTCTCTGTCGGGCGGCATCCGGCAACGGCCAACGCAGCCACCACGGCCAGCGCCACAGAGCGGCGCTCCAACGCCTGTCGACGCATCAGTGCACCGGCGCCGGCGTCGGTACCGCCGAGCCGGCGGCGCGCGACGTTCGAACAAACAGCGCCGCCACCGCGGCACAGAGCAGCAGCCCGCCGGCCAGACGCACCACGTTGCGCGGATCGCCCGCGAGCAGGCTGTGGTAATACAGCGGGAGCGTCAGGATCTGGATCATCATCGGGATGACGATGAACATGTTGAAGATCCCCATGTAGACCCCCGTCCGCTCTGGTGGGATGCTGCCCGCGAGCATGATGTACGGGTTGCCCATGATGCTCGCCCAGCACAGCCCGATGCCGATCATCGGCACGAAGAGCAGGGCACGGTCGGTAATGGACGGAATCCACAACATGGCGAGTCCCGCGAGCGTCAGGCAGAGCGCGTGTACCACCTTCGGTCCGAGCCGCCGCGCAAAAGGTACCATCGCGAACGCCGCCACGAACGCGATTGCGTTGTAGAAACCGCCGATCTGTCCGTTCACCAGCACCGCCTCCCGGAATCCGTTCGAGGTCGCGTCGCGCGTGTCGAAGAGCGTGACCCCCAGCGACAGCACGATGTACTGCCAATAGCAGAACATGGCGTACCACTGGAAGAGCTTCATCACGGCGAGTTGCCGCATGGTCAGGGGCATGTCCCGCACCGCTTCGACAATCTCGGTCAGGATGGCGCCCGGCCCCCGCGCCTGCGCCTGGAGGCGCGCACGCTCCTCTGGCGAGAGCGGCAACTCCGGCGTCGTCCGCACGGTAATCAGCACGCTCGCGATCGAACACACGGCCCCGACGAGGAAGGCGATCATCGTGATGAGCGGAATCCCCCGTCCCGTCAGGGCATCGCGGTTCATCCCGAGGAACACGAGCAGGCTTGGCGTCAGGTACGACAGCGTCTGTCCGAGCCCGGTGAACGCGCTCTGCGTCAGGAAGCCGATCGAGTGTTGCGTCGCGTCCAGTCGATCGGTGACGAACGCGCGGTACGGCTCCATCGTCACGTTGTTGGCCGCATCGAGAATCCACAGCAGCCCCGCGGCCATCCAGAGCGATCGGCTGAACGGCATCGCCAGAAGGCTCAACGAACAGATCCATGCCCCCACGAGGAAGTACGGCGTTCGGCGACCGCGCGGGCTGTCGGTCCGGTCGCTCATGGCGCCGATGATCGGCTGCACGATCAATCCGGTCACGGGCCCGGCCAGCCACAGCAGCGGGAGCGACACCTCATCGGCGCCCAGGATCCGGTAAATCGGGCTCATGTTGCTCTGCTGCAGCCCGAAGCTGTACTGGATTCCGAAGAACCCGACGTTCATGTTCAGGATCTGGCTGAACGTCAGGTGTGGCCGAACCGCCGTGGGAGCCAAGGGGCTTGTCATGGCACAAATCTCCCCAAGGGACCGTGACTGTAAAGGCCAATTCCCAAGCTGCCGAAACGGATGTCCCGCCGCGTGCGAGCGGTACTCCGTCCGCCGATGTCCTCCCCGAGGCGGCGCTCTCCCTGCTACGGCAGCTGACCGGGCCGCACGGCATTCAGGCGTCCGCCGCTCACGGGGCGACGGCGGAGTATCACGCCGTCTTCACGCGCGACGCCATCATGGCGGGGATCGCCGGCCTCCTGGCCGACGATCCGAGGATCGCCGAGGGGCTGGGATGCACGCTCGACACGCTGTGCGCCAACCTGGGCGCCGAAGGACAAGTCCCCTCCAACGTGCGCATCCTCTCCAGCGGAGAGGCGCACGTCTCATTCGGATCCCTCGCGCCGCGTCTCGACGGTGCCGGCTGGTTCCTCGTGGGTGCCGGGCTTGCCGTGCGGCATGGCGTGCGCGAGGCCGCCCCGTTGGCGGACGCGGTGCATCGCGTGGTGCGGCTGCTCGACGCCCTCGAGTACAACGGGCGGCACCTGCTCTATCTGCCCGCCGGCGGCAACTGGGCTGACGAGTACGTGACCGACGGCTGGACACTCTCCGACCAGGCGCTGCGAGCGTGGGGCCTCCAGCTCTGCGCCACGGCCTTTGGCCAGCCGGCATGGGCAACGAAGGCCGACGCCATCGGCGCTGCGGTCGCCGAGCGCTTCCGCGATCACGACGCCGACGGCCCCGGCCCACACTGGCCGCTGGCGAGCGTGAACCCCACCGGCGCTCGCCGCACACTTGACCTCGCGGGCTGTGCCCTCCTCGGCGTGGCAGGCACAGCCGGGCCGCTCGCGGACGACGCCCTCGACGCGATCACGGCGCGGTTCCTGACCGCGGGGCGGCTGCCTCCTGCCTTCCACCCGGTGATTCACGAGGGCGATGCCGAGTGGCCCGCCCTGCGGCGCTATCACCTGCATGCCTTCCGCAACGCGCCGCACGAATACCACAACGGCGGCATCTGGCCGATCTGGCTCGGCTGGCTCGCGCTCGCGCTTGCCGCGCGCCAGCGAACCGAGGCCCTCGCCACGTTGCGCGCGCTCGTGTCCCGCGCCGTCAACGTGCCGGGCTTCGCCCAGCACGAGTTCCTGCATGGCGAGACGCTGGCGCCGATGGGGAATGCCGACATGGCGTACACGGCCACAGGACTCGTGATGCTCGCGGTCGCCGGCACCCCCGCCCAACGCCGCACCCTGGAATGAGCACGCCCGACGCGCACGCCAACAACGACGCGCACGCGATGCCGCG
Source organism: Gemmatimonadota bacterium (assembly GCA_031372565.1). Lineage (GTDB taxonomy): Bacteria > Gemmatimonadota > Gemmatimonadetes > Gemmatimonadales > Gemmatimonadaceae > JACPPC01. Next base: position 58,266 of record JANMLN010000057.1, read on the forward strand.
CGTCCCCGTCGGCACAGCCCTCGTAGGACTGCTGGCGCCGCTCCTCGGCGCCGTGCGCGCCGGCACCGCACGGCTCGTCATCGGATTCGGCGGTGAATCCGGGAGCGGCAAGAGCGAGACGGCGCGCGCCGTTGCGGTGGCCCTCGGCACCGAGGGAATCGACGCCATCGTCCTGCATCAGGACGACTACTTCCTGCGCCCCCCGTACACGAATCACGCTTGGCGGCAGGCAGGCGGCCTCGAACGCGTCGGGCCGCACGAGGTGGATCTGCCGCGGCTCACCACCCACATCGCGGCCTTCCGGCGAGGCGATGCCGACGTCACGGGGCCGCGCGTGGTCTATGCCGAGGACCGCTTCGACGAGCGGCGCCTCGATTTCTCCAGTGCCCGGGTGCTCTGCGTCGAGGGCACCTACGTCCTCACGCTCGACGATCTCGACGCGCGCGTGTTCTTCTCGGCCACGCATGCCCAGACCGCCGAGCGCCGCGCCGAGCGCGCGCGTGCGGCCGAGGAGCTGACACCATTCGTGGCCCGCGTGCTCGCACACGAACACGCGCTTATCGCGCCGCTCGCGGCGCGCGCCGACATCATCGTGGACGCGGACTTCCGGATCGTGTCGCCGCGCTGACCGGTGGCGCGTCCGGGAGACGCAGAATCGTCAGGGTCTGGTTGTTGCGTGCGGCGACGATCGCCCGCCCTCCGCGAGCGAGGCGCAGCACGCGCAAGTGGCGTACATCGCCGTCCAAGCGCAGGCCGCTCGAGTCCGGATGCACCGGCGCAAACTTCCCGTCCCCGGTTCCGCGCAGCAACAGCCCCTCGCCTGCGTCATACCAGCCTTGCAACGGCGGCGCTCCGTGTTCGTTGCCCGCCGCGAGTACATCCACGCGTCCGTCACCGTCCACGTCGGTGACGATCGCCGCATGGATCGGCGCGAGTTGCGCGAGCGTCGGCAGCGGCGTGAGCACGAAGCGCGCTCCGCGGTTCATGGCGATCGCGCTGGCAAAGGTGCGCGCCTCGCGCACGGTCGCCTTCGCCAGGTCCGCCGCCGGAAAGAGCTGCTCGAGCGTACTCGCGCCGAACGACGCATACGTCGGATACTTCGGTCGCAACGACGGCACCAGCTTCACGATCTCGTCGCGGCCTTGCATCGGGTAGGCCGCGCCGTGCTTGAAGAAGGTGAGCGGCTGCTCCAGCGTCCCGTTGTGCTGGAAGTCCGCGATCGTCAACCGCGCGGGCTCGGCGTCGCTTGCGGTGATGTAGGAATTGCGGCCCAGATTCCCGAGCACGAGGTCGTCGCGGCCGTCGCCATCCAGGTCGGCGGCGGTCACGTGGTTCCACCATCCTTCGGTGCGCGCAAGCCCGACCTGCGCTGTAGCGTCGGTGAAGCGCCCCTGCGCCTGCCGGAACACGCGCACCGGCATCCACTCGCCCACCACGATCAGGTCCAACAGTCGGTCGCCGTCAACATCGGTCCACGCCGCCGATGCGACCATGCCGGCCTGCGCCAGCGCGGGCGCAACCTGCGCCGTCACGTCGGTGAACCGTCCCGTGCCGTCGTTGTGCAGCAGGTGGCTCGCGGGCGTGAGCCCGTACTGCCGTGAGACGACGCGTGCGCCGAGAAAGAGATCGGGGTGCCCGTCGCCGTCGTAGTCGCCGACTGTGACGCAGCCGAAGTTCTCGAAGATCGCCGGCAGCGCGTCGGGCGCGGCGCTGAAGCTGCCTCGGCCGTCGTTGAGGTACAGGCGCGGCCGCAGCTGCGGCGCGTTGCCCCAGAACTCGTTCCCAGCGGGCACCACGACCAGATCGAGGTCGCCGTCGCCGTCGACGTCCACAAAGGCCGCATCCACATCCTCTGAGGTGCTGTCGGCGGCGATCGCGGGCTGTGTCATCGGGACGAAGCGTCCGTCGGCCCCCTGTCGCAGGACGGTCGATGGCTGGAACTTGGCACCACCCACGAACAGATCGTCACGCCCGTCGCCGTCCACATCCCCGACCGCGAGCGCCGGACCGAGTCGCGAGAGGAGGTGCGGCATCATCGGCTCGCGATCGAAGTCCTGCGACTCGGTCTCGTGGTGCACCCACGCGAGCCCCGTCATGGCCGTCACATCGCGCAGCAGCGTCGGCACCGTCAGCGGCGGTCGGGCCGAGCGCCGGACCGCGTCCGCTTGGCGCAGCACGAGTCCGCGATTGGCCGGCGGGCGCGCGATGACTTGATCCCGGCCGTCCGGCCACCTGACCACGACGGAATCGACCACGGTGTCGCGCCCGAGACCGAAGTGCAACCGAGGGTCCACGCTGGACTGGAATCCACGCGTCGGCACGGCCTCGCGCAGTTGCGCCCCTCCGGCGGAATACAGGCGCACGCGCGCGCCGATTCCCCCGGTGTTCGCCCCGTCGCCCGAGAGCGTCACGGTGAGCGAAGCGTTGCCGTTCCGCTGCCTCGCCATGTTCCGGTAGATCGATGCCGGCGCGTTGATCCGGCTCAGCACCAGGTCCAGCGACCCGGTGTTGTCGAGGTCGACGTAGATCGCCCCATTGGAGAAGCCGCGCTCACCCAGGCCCCACTCAGCGGCCTTGTCCGTGAAGTGCAGCTCCCCGTCATTCCGGAAAAGATGGTTCGCGACCGGCACCTGCGGCATGCGCGTGAGGAGCGCCAGCGCCTTCTCGTCGACGCCGTTCGCCAGCGACGCCTGCTGGGCATCATTGCCGACGAAGTTGATGTAGTCGAGGTCGTTCGGCCGGCGATAGATCCCGCTCGAGACGAACAGGTCCTGGCGGCCGTCGTTGTCCACGTCCGCAAAGAGCGGCGCCCAGCTCCAATCCGTCGCGGCAACGCCCGCGAGGAAGGCGACATCGGAGAAGCGCCCGCCCCCGCGATTGAGCTGCAACGTGTTGCGGGCAAACTGCGCGTGATACCCCGCCTTGAGTCGCAGATTGAACAGGTTCCATGACTCCGACGCGGCCGACGTCTTGAGGACGTCCTCACGGTCGGGGAACATGTCGGCGACAAACAGGTCGGGCCGCCCGTCATTATCCACGTCCCCCGCGTCCACTCCCATCGAGAAGCGACTCGTGTGCCGGGTGGCAGACGAGATCCGCTCCGTGAAGCGGCCGTTGCACTCGTTGTGGTACAGGAAGTCCTGCTCCTGGAAGTCATTCGCGACGTAGACGTCGAGGCACCCGTCGCCGTCGTAGTCGGTGGCCACTACCCCTAAGCCGAACCCTTCGATGCCGCCGAAGATGCCGGCCTCGGCCGAGACATCGGCGAACCGTCCGCGATCATTGCGGAAGAGCCGACCGCCGCCGAGGGGGCTCCGCACGTCGCGCTTGAGCGCGCTGCCGATGGCGCGCTCGGTGTGCGTGGAGTGACTCAACAGGAACAGGTCGAGGTCGCCGTCGCGGTCGTAGTCGAGGAAGAGCGCTTGCGTCGAGTAGCCGACATGCGCCAGGCCCACTGACTCGGCGCGGTCGGTGAAGGTGCCGTCCCCGTTGTTGATGTACAGGGCGTTGCGTCCCTTCAGGCCGAGGTAGGTGACGGTCGAGACGTAGATGTCGAGTCGGCCGTCGCCGTTGACGTCGGCCATCGCCACGCCGGTCTTCCATCCATCCGGCCCAGCGACGCCCGCGCGGTCGGTGACGTCCTCGAACCGGTAGCCGCCGCGGTTCAGGTAGAGCCGGTTCTTTCCGAGGTTGCTCGTGAAGTACAGGTCGGGGCGGCCATCGCCATCCACATCACCCGCCGCGACGCCACCGCCGTTGTAGTAGTACAGGTAGTTCAGGATGTTGATGTCCTTCGCCTCGGGCAGCTCGTTGGCGAAGGACACCCCCGTCGCGGACGGCGCAAGCGACTCGAACAGTGGCGCCTCCGCCGTGGGGGCCGCGCCTTTACCCGTTGAGGACACGCCTCCGGCGCGATCGCCGCATCCCGACAGCACCACGAGCGTCGCGACCAGAGCACGTATCGCACGCGCAGCCGTGCCGCATGTTCGGCGACGACGCGGCACCACTCAGCGACCGACCGTCGACGTCGCGCCGGCCTGGGCCACGGCCCGTCCACTCGGCAATCGCGCCGCCACGGCGGCGCCTACCTGACGGCCCGACTTGAGCCCCTCGTCGAGCGCCTGACGGTAGTGAATGCCGCCGTAGAGCCGACTGATGGACGCCTCGTCCGCCGCCTGCTGGAACGAGGTGAAGGAGCGCACGGGCAGTCCGTACCCGATCTCGGAGGAGTCGGCGAAGGCGAACCCCTCGCCGAAGACGTGCGTGAGGGCCGTCGCTGCCGCGCCGGAGATGACGCTGTGCCCACTCGGATATTCCGGGAACGGCGGCGTCTGCAGCAACGGGGTCCACTGTTCGTCCACGTACTTGTTGATCACGGTTTCCGGGCGGATGCGGGCACTCCGGTACTTCTCCTCCCACGCCGCCAGAAAGCCGTCCGCCAGCGCGACCGCCACATGCACGTACGCGTCGGCGCTCGACATGATATCGGCCCCAGCCTTGCGGGCTGCGAGGGCCGCGATCCCCATCCAGTGTCCGCCTGGCGAGATCTTCTTCGTGGCGAACATCGTGTGTCCCTGCACGTTCATCACGTACGGGTTGCAGTCCCAGAACGCCGCGATCGCGCGCTGCTCGGCCGTGAGCGAGCGTCCCACGTCGCGCGCCTCGAGCACCTGACGCATGTACGGACTGCTGCGCGAGGTGTCGAAGGCGAACGGCGCCACCGGGCGGAACTGACTGGCCGAATCGAGCACGAACGGCCGGATGCGCCCCCAGTTGGGCTCCACCGCGTCCATGTAGGCCGGCGGCGTCGGGATCCAGCGTCCAGGTTCGTCGCGGATCGTGAACTTCGATGCGCCGCGCGTGGCGAGGTACCCATCCGCCTTCGCCCACGCGAGGACGTGCTGCGCCACCTGCTCGGCCCACGCCACGGTACGATCGGCGGTCGCGCCGTTCACTCCTGCAGCCCGGAAGACGCGATCCATGGAATCCTTCGTCGCCTTCACGCGGTCCTGCGAGAAGGTGAGGGGGGTCGCCACGGCGAGGTAGGCATGCACACCGGCCATTGGCCAGTCCACCCCTTCCGGCGGTGCGGGGAGCGCGCCGAGGTCGCGCAGTCGACCGCCGAGCGTGGCGCGGCCTGGGTGCCCCGGACGCATCGCCTCGTAGGCCGCGATGCTGGCGTACGCGTACACACGCGCCGCCTGCGGCGGCGAGAAGATGTCGTACACGATCACGTCCGTCACGCGCTGGACGGCGGCGTGCAGCGTGGCCGCGTCGGAGGCGGCGGTGCGCGGCGTCGGGCGCGAACAGGCCGCGCCCACGATCAGCATCGCGAACACGGCGCGACGCGCCGCACCGGTGGTTGGCATGGCTCCCATCACTTGGCGCTCCGTGCCGCGGCAAAGACCCGCGGCGTGTCATTGTTCCTCACGGCGACAATCTGCCAGCCCGCGCGCGTCCGCACGCGGTGCAGGGCACGCACCTCGCCGCGCACGTCGAACCCGCTCTCGAGCGCGCGCAGCGGGCGCCACGAGCCGTCGCGTGCACCCTCCAGCACGAGGCCATCGAGCCCTTCCATCCGCGCGAATTCCGGCTTCAGACCGAAGAAGTTGCCCGCGACGACGAGATCCGGTACCCCATCCCCGGTGAGGTCCTGGGCGAGCAGGGCGTACAGCGGCGTCCGCTGCGCCTCGTCCGGGAGCGCCGTCACGGCGTAGCGTCCGCCCCCGAGGTTCCGCGCCACGACGCTCGCGAAGGTGGTCGCCCGTAACGTGGTCGCCCCCGCGCGCTCGGTGGGAGTGAACACCTCCTCCATCGTCTTGCCCGCGTACGAGCGATAATCGTTGAACCGGGCCTTCAGGAACGGGAGCGCCTTGAGAAGGTCGTCGCGCATCGGCACCGGGTAGGCGCGCCCGTCCTGTACCTGCGTCACGATCTGCTCGACGAAGCCATTGCCGATGAAGTCGTTGATGAGCATGGTCGCAGGCGCCGACGGCGAAGCGCGCAAGCGTCCATTCGTCCCGAGATTGCCGAGCACGAGGTCGGCCTTCCCGTTTCCGTCCAGGTCGGTGACAAGCACGCGCGTCCAGCAACCCGCGAGGTCCGTGAGACCCGCAACCTCGAGCAGCGCGAACCTCCCCTGCCCCGTGTTCCGGAAGACGCGAACGGGCATCCAGTCGCCCACCACGACGAGGTCGGGACGCCCGTCGCCGTCCACGTCGGTCACGGCGGCATCGGTCACCATGCCGACGCGCTCGAGCCCCGGAGCACGCGTCACCGTCTCGTTCGTGAAGCGCCCTCGCCCGTCGTTGATCAGCAGGAGGCTCTGCGCCGGCAGTCCGTACTGCCACGGCACGAGGCGCCCACCCACGAACAGATCCACGTCCCCGTCGCCGTCCAGATCGGCGGCGACCACACGCGACCCTGACGCCGTCTCGTTGGGCAGGCGATCGACCGCCTTCGTGAAGCGCCCGCGCCCGTCGTTGAGGTAGAGGCGGTCCTGCAGGGCGGAGGCCTCGGCGGCAAACTCGTTGCCACCGCTCACGACGTAGAGGTCGAGGTCGCCGTCCCCGTCGGCATCGAAGAACACGGCCCCGACATCCTCGGCGATGGCATCGGGCTCGAACACCCCTGCATTCGACGCGACGAAGGCCCCGGAGGGCTGCTGCAGCATGATCCGGCCCGGCTGATCCTTGGCCCCACCCAGGAACAGGTCATCAAGCCCGTCGCCGTTCAGGTCACCGACCGCGCTCGCCGGCCCTTCCGTGGACAGCATGCGCGGGATCAATCGATCGCGATCGAAGTCCACGAAGTCGTTCTCGACGTGGCGCCAGGTGAGCGGTGTGACATTCGTGACGTCGCGCAGGAGCGGCATCGGGCTCCGCATCGGCGTCGAGGGGCGACGTGCCGCCTGCCCCTGCGCCACGGTCACGACGGTGTTCGCCCGAGGCGACACGACGACGCTCGAGCGGCCATCGGGCCACTCCACGACGAGGGAATCCGCAGCGCTGCCCGTGCCCAGCCCGAAGGTGAGCGTGTAGTCCACGCTGCTCTGGTATCCACGCACCGGGCTCTCCTCCTGGACCTGCTGGTCGCGGCCCTGCCACACGGTCACGCGCGACCCCAACCCGAACCGATTGCCACCTTCGCCCGCCAAGCGGACCTGGAGGTAGTTCGGCGGCGCAGGCCGGCGGCGCACGTCGTTGCGGAAGACGAACGCCTCGCCATTGCTGTTGTTCACGACCAGGTCCGGAGCCCCGTCGCCATCGAGATCACCATAGGCCGAACCCGACGAGAACGCCGGGAGGTCCACCCCCCATGCGTGCGAAACATCCTCGAAGTGCAGACCACCGAGGTTGCGAAAGGCGAACTTCGGGATCGGCGTGGCGCGCATGGCCTTCACGAGCGCGAGGAAATCCACGCGCCCGCCGCGACCGATGGCCTCCGCGGCCGTCTGGTTGGCCATCGAGGACACGTAGTCCTGCGACGTCACATCCTTCGGCAGGCCATTCGTGACGACGAGGTCCTTGCGGCCGTCGAGGTCGAAGTCTGCCAGGAGCGGGCTCCAGCTCCAGTCCGTGGCCGCGACACCGGCCTGCTGGCCGACGTCGTGAAAACGGCCGTTGCCCCCATTGTGCTGGAGCATGTTGCGCATGAACTGCTGGTGATAGCCGCCACGGACCTTCGCCTCGTAGACATCCCACCCCTCGAATGACGACTGCTCCTTGAGGCGCTGCTCCCCGCGCGGGAGCATGTCCGTGGTGTAGATGTCCGGCCAGCCGTCGTTGTCCACGTCGGCGATGTCGAGCCCCATGGAGAAGTAGCTCGTGCCGGGCAACGCCTGCTCCGTGATGTCCTCGAACGTGCCGTTCCCACGGTTGCGGTAGAGGTAGTCGCGCTCGAAGAAGTCGTTGGCGACGTACACGTCAGGCCAGCCATCGCGATCCACATCCGCCACCACGATGCCGAGCGAGAAGGCATTCTCGGGAGCGTGGATGCCGGCCAGCGCCCCGACCTCCGTGAAATGTCCGCCATCGTTGCGGTACAGCTTCGCGCCTCCCAACGGGTCGCGGACGTCGCGCACGTTCCGCATGCCGAAGCTCGACACCGGTTTCGGCGAGTTGTTGATCAGAAAGAGATCAAGATCCCCGTCGCGGTCGTAGTCCAGAAATGCTGCCTGAATCGAGTAGCCGCCGTCCCCGACCCCCCATGCCTTCGCCCGGTCGACGAAATGCGGCACGCTGTCGGGGCCGTTCCCTTGGTTCAGGAAGAGTGCGTTCGCTCGCCCCTCGGGACGCGGCATCCCGCCGCGGCTGATGTAGAGGTCGAGTCGCCCATCGCCGTCCACGTCCGCGATCGCGACCCCGGTGGTCCAGGCCGCGTTCGCACGGAGCCCAGCGGCCTCGGTCACGTCACGGAACCGGAACTGCCCTTCGTTCAGGTACAGCGTCACTCCACCGGAGTTCGACGTCAGCACGACCTCCGGCAGTCCGTCGCCGTTCAGGTCGCCGATCGCGACGCCGCCGCCATTGTAGTGGTTGCGGTACGTGAAGACATTCTCGCCCTGCGTGTCCGGGATGCGATTCTCGAACGCGATCCCGGTCCACGACGACGGCATCCTCGCGAACAGGCTCATGCCGGGCGCCGGGGCCGCGGCGTCCTTCGCTGGCGTGCAGGCGGCCACCAGCATCCAAACGAACAGTACCGCCCGTGACGACTGGCAGTACGCAGCAAGACGATGCACTCGAACTCTCACACGGGAACGATTAGAGACGACTGGAAGCTACCACGAACGAAAGAGCCTGTGTCCCCGAGGGAACACAGGCCATCTCGCCAACGGACCCCCCAACCCGGCATACGGCCGGGTGGGAAGGACTAGTACCCCGCGTTCTGCGTCAGCAGCGGGTTGGTCTGCAGCTGCGGGCTCGGAATCGGCATGCGCACCTTGAACGCCGGGCTCGCCGTCCCGCGGTACTGGACTGGCTGAATGAAGAAGCCGCCACGAATGGCATCCTGACGCCGCTTCGCCTCACCAGCAAGTTCGCGCTGGCGTTCGATGAAGAGTTCCGTCTGCACGGCTCCCTGCGAGACGACGCCGCTGTAAGCGCCGCCGGCGCCCATCGCGCGCACCTTCACGACATTCATCGCGGTGATAGCGGCCGCCGTGTTACCGAGTTCGTTCTGCGCTTCGGCCTTGATGAGGTACATCTCGGCGAGGCGGAAGAAGGTGAAGTCGTTCTGGTAGTTGCCGCCGACCGGGGCAGGATCACCCTGGTTGTACTGGAACTTGTTCATGCGGGGCCCTTCGTTCTCGGCCGCCGACGTGATGTTGGCGATGTTCAGCGTGAAGATGAGCGGGGCGCCCGCACGGTCGTTGACCTGGGCTCCGGAGAAGTTGAGCTGCGGGCCGACCTGGATCGCCGACCGCCGGATGTCGGGGTTCGTGACCGAGTCCATCTGGGTGTAGACCTTGGCCAGCAAGGCGAAGCCGTTCCAGCCGCCATTCGGCTGGTTGTAGTGGCTGCCACGCATGGGGATCGTCAGGCCGAGGTCCTGCTGGGCACGGTTACGGACAACGAGGATGTTCTCGGGCGAGTTCAGGTTGTCGGCCGTGAAGTTCTTGATCCAGTTCGCCCGCGTCTGCATCGTGTAGACGCCGGAGTTGATCACCGAGTCCGCGTAGTCGCTCGCTTCGGTAAAGCGCGGAGCACCCAACGTGAGGCCACCAGCGGTCAAGGTGCCGGTGAAAACCCGGGCGTTCAGGTAGAGCGACGCCAAGATCGCGTTCACCGCGCCCCGGGTGAGTCGGCCGTAGTCGCTGGCGGGCCACGAGGCGGGCAGGTTGGCCTTGGCGGCCTTCAGCTCGCTCTCGATGAAGTTGAAGGTCTCGACTTCGGTGTTGCGCGCGCGGGTGATGCCGATCTGCGCGTCGGTCACGATCGGAACGCCGCCCCACATGTCGAGCATCATGTAGTAGTAATACGCGCGGAGCGCCCGCAACTCCGCCCGCATCGTGGCCCGGGCCGGGGACAGCGACGCCGCCGTCAGCGCGGGGGCGTTGAGCACGGCATTCACGTTCGCGATGCCGCCCGACAGGTTGTTATACAGGTCGTTGATGTCGGCGGTGCCGAGACCCGAGGTCGGCGTCCAGCCCTGCCGGAACATCTCGAGCCAGCGGCCATTGTCGAACCAGTCCGTGCCGCGCGTCGGGACGAGCATCTCGTCCGCGGTGACGACGCCCATGTTGTAGTAACCCCACATGACCGCCTTGAGCGTGGAGTAACCGCCAGCCACGGCGCCCAGCACCTGGGCGTCCGTGCTGTAGAACGTCGAGGGCGCCAGCGCGCTGGGCGGGACCTCGTCGAGATCCGTACAGGCGGCCGGACCTCCGACGAGGGCGGCCGAAGCCACCATCACCGTGAGAACTGTCTTCCGGGAAATGCGCATGAGGCTCCGGGGGTTGAACTTCGGGTTAGTCTGGATGGTCATTGGTGGGCGCTCCCTTAGTACGTCACACGGAGGCCGGCCGTAAACGTCCGGGCCCTCGGGTAGGCAAGGTAGTCGATGCCGCGCGAAGCCAAACCGGCCGCCGCAAAGACTTCAGGATCATACCCGGTGTAGTCAGTCAGCAGGAAAAGGTTGTCGGCAGAAACGTACACCCGGGCCGAGTTGTTCCGGACCGTTCCCGGCATCTGGAAGGTGTAGCCCATCGTGAGGTTCTGCAGGCGGAGGAAGGTGGCACTCTCGACGTAGCGCGACGAGAAGATTGCCGGCTCGGAGAGGGCGATGCCGTCCGTCAGTGCCGACCGCAGGAAGTTCGCCGACTGCAGCGCGTTGCTCTTGTTGGCGAAGACCAGCGCCGTGTTGTTGAACGTCTTGCCACCGACCTGACCGCGCATGATCATCGAGATGTCGAACTGCTTCAGGGTCAACTGGTTACGCCAGCTGTACGCGAAGTCCGGGTTGGCGTTGCCGAGCACCCGGAAGTCCTGCGCGCTCACCGTCGTTCCCGTCCCCGTCAGGGTGCCGGACGCGTCGTACTTGTTGAAGAGCTGCTTGCCCGTCGGATCAACCCCGACAAACTCGGGACCGTAGAAGGTGCCCACGGGCTGGCCGACGATCAGGCGCTGTGACTGCTGACCAGACTGGCCTCGGCCCGACACGTCACCAGTGCTGATGAACGTACGGTTCTGGCCCAGGTCGGTCATCTTGTTCCGCTCGACGGTCAGAATGAAGCCGGAGGTCCAGCTCCGATCCCGCTGCGACCAGATGTTCCAGTCGACGGTGGCCTCGAACCCGTTGTTCTCCAGCGTGCCGATGTTCTGGAGCTGCGTCGGGACCGGCGCCGGCTGCGGCACCGCGACCGTGAAGAGCAGGTCCTTCGTGTTCTTCTGGTAGTACTCAACCGTGCCGGTGACGCGGTTGTTCAACACGCCGAAGTCGAGCGCGAACGACGTCTGCGTCGTCGTCTCCCACTTCAGGTCCGGGTTCGGGTTCTGGCTCGGCACGATGCCGGTGTACACCTGCGTGCCGAAGATGTAGCGCGCCCCGCCCTGCGTGTTGAGCAGCGTCAGCGACTGATACGGCGCCACGCCCTGGTTGCCCTGCGTGCCATAGCCCACGCGGAGGCGCAGATCGCTGAACGGCCCGTTCCTCATGAACCCTTCTTCCGAGATCTTCCACGCGGCCGACAGCGCCGGGAAGACGGCCCACTTGTTGGTGGCGCCGAACCGCGACGAACCGTCGCGACGGATCACACCGGTAAAGAAGTACTTGCCGTCGAAGCCGTAGTTCGCGCGCCCGAAGAACGAGGCAATGCGGCTGTCCTGCAGGAAGGAGAACGGCTGCTGATACGGAGCGCCGCCGCCGCCGAGATTGTTGAAGGTGAAGGCGTCGCTCAGGAACGACTGCGCCTCGACCCCGAACTCCCCGATCTTGTACGTCGCGTACTCGTAGCCACCGACGATTTCGGTCTCGTGCCGCGAACCGAACTTCGGCGACCAGGTCATCACGCCCTGGAAGGTGGCCGAGCTCAGGTCGCGGTTCACCTGACGCGCGCGGCCCGTGAACTCCGCGCCGGCGGGCGATGCAATCGGCCAGTACGTCTGGCGGACCGAGCCGCTCCGGTCGACACCGACGTTGACCTGGGCGTTGAGCGTCGGCAGGATCATGTACGACGCAGACACGTTACCGAGAATGCGCTGCGTGGTCGCCTGATCGGTGATCTGCTCCAGCAGGCCGAGCGGGTTGCGCTGCGCCTGACGGCCGGGCCCGTTCTCGAAGAACGGCGACCCCGGCTGGCCGAGGCCGACGGTTCCCGTGCCGGCATAGTAGACCGGATTGGTCGGGTTGAACGAGGCCATGTTCGAGAATACGCCGCCTTCGAAGCCGCCGGTGTTCTCGAACGGGATGTAGCGGTTGTTCGTCTGCGTCGCCGTGAGGTTCAGGCCGATCAGCAGCTTGCCATTCATCTTCTGCGACGTGCCGTTCAGGCGGCCCTGATAGCGCTGGAAGCCGTTGTTGAGCACCACGCCCTGGTTGTCCATGTAGTTGATGGACGCGCGGTACTTCGTTTCCTGAGTGCCGCCGGAGAACGAGAGATCGTGATTCGTCGTGACCGCATTCCGGTTGACCAGGCTCTCCCAGTCGGTGTTCGCATTGCCAAGGCTGGCCGCCACGGTGGCCAGCGGCGCTCCCTGCGACTGCACGAAGCTCCGGAATTCACTGCCGGTCAGCAGGCCGAGCTTCTTGGTCTGCGAGGAGGTCGAGACGTAGCCGTTGTACTCCATCACCTGATTCGAGGCCGAGCCCTGCTTGGTCTCGATCAGGATGACGCCGTTGGCGCCGCGGGATCCGTAGATCGCGGTGGCCGCTGCGTCCTTGAGGACGGTGATCGCGGCGATGTCCGCCGGGTTGAGCATGTTCAGCGGGCTGCGCGGCAGGGAGGGCGAACCGCCCAAGCCAAGGCCGCCGGCTTCCGTCTCGACGTTCTGGATCGGCACGCCGTCAATGACGTACAGCGGCTCGTTCGACGCGGAGATCGAGGTCGTACCGCGGATGCGGATCTGCGCCCCCGCGCCCGGCTCGCCGCCGTTGGTCACGATCGTGACGCCGGCGACTCGGCCCTGCACGAGTTCGTTCGCGTTCGTCTGTACGCCCACGAGCGCATCGCTTCCCTTCACGGTCGCCACGGCGCCGGTCACTGCCTCGCGGCGCTGCTGGCCGTATCCGGTCGTCACGACCTGCTGCAGGAAGGCCGCGGCCTGGTTCAGCGAGAAGTCCACCGACACGGTACCGCCGGCCGGGACCACCACACTGGATGTCTTCGCGCGAAAGCCGATGCGCCCCGCGCGCACGACCTGCGCGCCAGCCGGAATCCCCTTCAAAGTGAAGGACCCATCGGTGCCGCTGAGCGCACCAAACCGGGTCCCCGTGATCGTGACATTCACGTTGGCAAGAGGCGAATTGCTGGTCGAATCCATCACCTTGCCAGTGATTGTGCCGACCTGGGCCAGCGCCGTCGATCCCGTGAGCATGATGCCCATGATCGCGGCGAGAGACAAACGACCTATTTTCATGCCTTCTGATCCTGTGGAAGAAGCGCGTGAATCGATGGCAACACGCCGGCCCATCGGTACGCCGTGAATTCGCGGGATGCGGCACCCGGCGCATCTCGCATTTCGGCGAGATTGCAGCCTATAGTACGGCCGGAGAACCGTTTGTCAATAGAATGTGACGGCGAGGCGACGGACCGACCGGTCCTAATTGAACGGGACCGAATCGGGCTGGCCCGACGCTCCCCTCTTATGTTGCCTCACCGTCACCCTCAATACGCCCGGCTCCACCTCTCGAAGCCGCTTCAGCGAGCGACGCCAATGGTTTCCGTTCTCACCCTGCTGTTCGCTGCGTCGCTTCAGGCCACTCCGACCGAGCCGGGAACCGGAGCGCGACGCGTTCGGCCGGTCTTGGTGCTGCCCGATGCGATCCTTGACGACACCGCCGCCTATGACGGCTACCGGACCCGCTTTCATCGGGACGTCGCTGGGAACGTCGTGCAGACGTACGAGGACCGGCGCGCCGACCGCGTCGTCTTCGTCTGGGGTGACGCGGAAAACGAGAGCCTCGGCTTCACCGCGCACGATGCCAGCGGGCAGCCCGCCGCACTCACCTGTGGGGCATGCGAGGCAACCATCGGTCGCCACGGCCGCGCCCGCACGCTCACGGTCCGGTACTCCGCACCCGGACCCGTCACCCTTGGATGGTTCCTCCTCGGGTCGATGCGCCTGGAGCGCGACGTCCAGTACTGGGGCCTCGCGCGTCGTCCGTTCGGCTCGGCCACGTACACGGTCGCCGAGGTTGACACGCTCGTGCGACGCCTGGCCACGCTCGACGCGCCGGCGCGCGCGCCCTTCGTGGCGGCCCTGGGCGCCGCCGACGTCCGGACACTCACCGCGCGCCTCAATCCATCCTACGTCGCCACGTCGACGCCGGGACGTTGGCGCCTGCGGGTCGTCCAGCCCTCGCTGGACGGACGCGATACGCTGACGCTCACCGTCTCCGTCGCCACGCGTGACCTGCGTGCGGAGCTCTCGGGCGACCATGTGCGCATCCGACCCGCGACCACCGAGCGCGCATCGGCCGTGACCTTCGATGTGACCATCGAGACGACCACGGCCCCGCTCACACCGCTGGCCCGCAGCGAACTCTTCACCCCCGCGTTCCTCGCCTGGGCGGAGCAGAAGCAGCGCACGTCCCCCCAGCGTCTGGCGCGCCGCTTGGCGCGCGACATCACGAGCGTCGAGCTGCTGGCCTCCCGCGAGAAGCTCTTCGCCGGGCTGCCCACCTACGCGACCTACTTCGGACGCGATCTGCTCGTGTCCACCCTCATGATGCAGGGGGTCTGGCAGCCAACGGTGACTGAAGCCGTCATGGGGGCCGTGCTGCGCAAGTTGTCCCCCCGGGGCGAGGTGAGCCACGAGGAAGGCTTGGGCGCCCAAGCGACGCGCGAGGCTGCGGCCGAGGCGGTCGGATTGCTCGATCGGGCGGCATCGGCGGCGCGCGCGGGAGACGGTCGGGCCGCCGACACGCTGCGTGCTGAGGCGTTGGGGGTCATCCGCACGCAGCGCGCGACGCGCGAGGCCTATCACATGATCGACGACGAGTTCCAGTTGCCCGTGCTCGCCGCACGGTGGCTCGCCGATCCGACCGTGTCGGCCGCACGTCAACGCGCCTACCTCTCGGCGCGCGTGAGCAACGGACCGAACCGCGCCGCACTGCTCGTGCGCGAACTCGCGGTGGTGGCGCAGCGTACGGCGGCATACGCCGCGGTCCCGGCGGCGAGTACGCTGGTGTCGTTCGCCCCGCGCGATACCGGGTGGGGCGCGGCCAGTTGGCGCGACAGCGGCGCTGGATACGCCGGCGGCCGCTACGCGATGGACGTCAACGCCATCTGGGCCCCGGCCGCGCTCGCCGACCTCGGACGCATCCTCGCCTCACTGCAGCGGCTCGGCTTCGCCGTGGAGGAGCTCGTGGCGGACGCCACCCGCGCGGTGGGGGACACGACGCTCGCACGGTACCTGCATCAACCGGCCGCGCTCGCAGCCGCTGTGGCGACCTGGCGCGGCGCCTCGCGCTGGTTCGTCGTTACGCAGGACTCGGGCCTGGCGGCGCGTGGCGTCGGCGCTCGCCTCGCGGCGATGTCACCCGAGGAGCGCGCCGTGTTCGCCCCATCCGCCACCGGACCCGCCGTGCCGTTCCTTGCCGTCGCGTTGGATGCGGGGGGGCGCGCGATTCCCGTGATGAACACCGACGCCTCCACGCGGCTCTTCCTGGCGCACAGCGACACCGCGCAGGCCGCGCTGACCACGCCGGCGGAGGATGCCCGCGACCTGACGGTGTTCACCACGCACTACCCGCGCGGGTTGCTCGTGCCGGGGATCGGGCCCGTGGTGGCGAATGACGCCTGGTCCTCGCCCGGCATCTGGGAATGGTTCGTGCGCGACCCGTACCATGGGCCGCGCGTCGTATGGGGTCGGGAGGTCAACCTGTTCGTGCTCGGGGTCGCGGCCCGGCTTCGAGCGGCCCCCGAGGCCGCGGACGCCCCGCGCTGGCGTTCGGCGCTCGAGGTGGTCCGGCGTGAGGCCGAGGCCTCAGGCTTCCATGCCGAGCTCTGGAGCTACGCCCTGGCAGGCGGGCGGGCGGTGCCGCGCCGATACGGGAGCGGAGGCGACCTGCAGCTGTGGAGCACCACCGAGTTGGCCGTGCAATACGCACTCTCACGCCTTGAACGACCGGCCCCCGGTCGCCGCGGCGCCCGTCGAACACCTCCGTGATGTGCGCGCGCGCGCGGGGGCGCTATACGCCCCCGCCGGTGCGCGCGGCGACCTACCCGCGGACTGCCCCCGCGCGCTCTGCGCGCACGACGCAACCACCAAGCACGGGCGCGCCGAGCGCCGCGACCGGCACGGCCACGTCGGTCGGTATCGGTCCGTTGTTGAGCAGCACCACGGTGGCACCGCGACGATACGCGAGGACGCTGTCGGTCTCGACCAGCATCTGCATGGGCGACGTCGCGAGTCCGGGGCGTTCGCGACGCAGGTGCAGCAGCGCGCGAACGTGGTCGAAGACTGCGCGCTCGGCCGCGGTGCGACCAGCGGCCGTGAAGGCATCGCGCGCATCGCTGGTCCAGCCGCCGGGAAAGTCGCGTCGGTTGTCGGGATCGTCGCCCCCTGGGAGCGCGATCTCGTCGCCGTAGTAGACGAGCGGCGTGCCACGCGCGGTGAGCAGGAAGGTGAAGGCGAGCTGCAGCCCCTCGGTCGTCGCCCCCCGCTCGTGCATGAAGCGCGGCACGTCGTGCAGACCGAGGAAGGTGACGAGCTGGTTCGGGGCATCGTACAGGTGGTCGCGCCCGATCATGCGCGTCAGTTCCGCCAGCGAGTTGCCATTGGCGAACGCCTTGCGCAGCGCATAGAACAGGGGAAAGTCGAAGAGCGCATCCACACGGGCGCTGACGCCGTCGGAGCGCGGTCGCGATCCCTCGAAGAAGGCGAGGACGCTCGGATCGCCGTCCCACACCTCGCCAACAACGCGCATGCCGGGATACTCGCGCTTGATGGCGGTCATCCAGTCGCGCCAGAAGGTACGCGGCACGTATGGCCAGGTGTCCTGGCGGATGGCGTCAATGCCGCTCATGGCGGTCCACCAGAGCGTGTTCTGGATCAGGTAGCGCGCGACCTCGGGGTCGTCCTGATTGAGGTCGGGGAGCACATTCGCGAACCAGCCCTTGAGCGTGGTCGCACGGATCTCGTCGGTCGCGTGCGGGTCGGCGATCGTCCAGACCTGCCAGTTGTTGTTCAGGTGGCGCGCGACGGTCCCGTTGAACCAGGTCGGGGTCGGCGGGTCGGCGACCCAAGGGTGGTCGGGCCCGACATGGTTGGCGACCATGTCGAGGATGATCTTGAGGCCGAGCGTGTGGGCCTCGTCCACGAGGGCCTTGAAGCCCGGCAGGTCGCCGAAGCGCTCCTCGAGGGCATAGAGGTCGGTGGCGCCGTAGCCGTGATAATCGGTCACGGGGTTGCCGCCGATGGCCTGTTTCACATTCGGCGTGTTCATGTTCTCATAGAGCGGCGTCACCCAGATGGCGGTGATGCCGAGCTCCTTGAGATACGGGAGGCGATGGCGAAGCCCCGCGAGGTCGCCGCCGTGGTAGTAGCGTCCCTTGACGCGGTCCAGCAGGCCCGCCGAGATCGCCGGGTCGTCGTTGCCCGGGTCGCCATTGGCGAACCGGTCGACGATGGCCAGATACATCGCATCGTTGGGGGAGAAGCCCTGAAAGCGCCCCGCGCGCGTGAGTGGCGCGTCGATGCGCCATGTCGCGCGGGCCGTGCCGCCTGCGGTGCGGAGCTCGATGGGCTGTGGGCCAGCCGCAAGGGTACGCGGAATCGTGACATCCACGAAGGCTGCGGTGCCCGCGGCGTTCACTTTCGGCGTCCCGCATCGCACGGCGGCGCACCGCATGGTCGCCCCCGTGAGGTGCGTGCCGCGCACCAGCACGCGCACCGGGTTGATCGAGTGGCCCGTCCACCAGTTGGGCGGCTCGAGGCGCGCGATGTTCGGGGCCTGGGCGGCGAGTGCGCTCGGCGCGAGGAGCAGCGCGGCGAGCAGTGACCGGCGGCGGGTCAGGTGGCCTCCTCCGCCGTGTCGGTCACGCGCATGACCAACGCGGCCGCAATGATCATGAACACGCCCCCCGCGATCACCGCCGCGAGCCGGTTGTTGTCGAGCAGGTGCGTCATCACCCAGCCGAAGCCCAGCGACGCCACGATCTCGGGAATCACGATGAAGAAGTTGAAGATTCCCATGTACACGCCAATCTTCCCCTCCGGCAGCGAGCCCGCGAGGATCGAATACGGCATCGACAGGATGCTCGCCCACGCGATGCCGACGCCGGCCATCGACAGCAGCAACCAGTTGGGCTCGTGGATCACCGCGAGCGAGAGCAACCCGGCCGCCCCGCAGAGCAGGCAGATCGCGTGTGTCGCCTTGCGGCCGAACCTGCGCGCGAGCACAGGCAGGAAGAACGAGAAGAGAAAGCATACGGCCGAGTACGCGCCGAAGCAGAGGCCGGCCCATTCGACCCCCTGCTGGTACAGCGGCGAGTTCTGGTCAGGCGCGCCAAACACGTTCCGCGCCACCGCCACCGGGAAGTAGAGCCACATGCAGAAGAGGCCGAGCCAGGTCGCCATCTGCACCCAGGCCAGCTGCTTCATCGTCTGCGGCATCTCCTTTGCCGCCTGAAAGATCTCGCGCGCGCCGGCGATCGGCCCCTTGCTCGCCTTGTTGGCCGCGCGGAAGGCGACCATGTCGGCGGGCGGCACTTCGCGCGGTGGCATCAGTACGGTGTACATGACCGCGGTGAAGAAAGCAGCGGCACCGATGTAGAACGAGTAGCGCACCGTGGTGGGAATGGTCCCGGGCCCGCCCGCCGCCACACCGAACCAGTTGGTCAGCATCCACGGCATGGCCGACGCGGTCACCGCCCCGAGACCGATGAAGAAGCTCTGCATCGCAAAGCCGCGCGTGCGCTGCGACGGCGGCAGCACGTCGGCCACGAAGGCGCGGAACGGCTCCATCGAGATGTTGATGCTCGTGTCGAGCACCCACAGCAGCGACGCGGCCATCAACAGCCCGGTGGACTGCGGCATGGCAATGAGCGCCAGCGAGCTGAGGATCGCGCCCGTGAGGAAGTACGGGCGACGACGCCCCAGCCGCGGCGACCAGGTGTGATCGCTCAGGTGCCCGATGATCGGCTGCACGATGAGCCCGGTGAGCGGCGCAGCAAGCCAGAGCATCGGAATCTGGTCGGCGCTCGCGCCCATGTATTCGTAGATCGCACTCATGTTGGCCATCTGGAGCGCCCAGCCGAACTGGATCCCCAGGAAGCCGAAGTTCATGTTCCAGACGGTCAGGAACCGGACGGGTTTTTCAGTCATCACCGTTGGGGCCGACGTGCGTAAGTGTCCACCAGACCATTCAGTCGCGTCGTGATGTCCGGAGTGACCTGCTCCCACCGGAACCGGAACTGCCAGTTGCCGCCGGGCCGTCCCGGCAGGTTCATGCGGGCCTCGCTGCCGAGACCGAGGATGTCCTGCATCGGGATGAGCACGATGCGCGAGACGGTCGCGAGTGCGGTGCGGATCATCGTCCAATGCATCTCGCGTCCATCGGTGTCGAGATAGCGCATCGCATACGCCTTCTCCTTGCTCACTTGCTCGGCGGATCGCGTCGAGTCGCCCTCACCGGTGGAACTCCACCACCCCACGGTCGTGTCGTTGTCGTGCGTCCCCGTGTACAGCACGCGGTCGCGCGTCAGGTTGTGCGGCGTGAAGTCGCCGGCCTGGTCGTCGTTGCCGAAGGCGAACTGCAGGATGGCCATGCCGGGATAGCCCAGCCCTTCACGGAGTGCGGTGACCCCCGGCGTGATGAGCCCGAGATCCTCCGCCAGAATCGGCAGCGGGCCCAGCGCGGCGGTCATGGCATCAAACAGTGCGCGCCCCGGACCCGGTACCCACCGTCCATCGATCGCCGTGGTCGCATCGCCCGCCACTTCCCAGTACGCCTCGAAGCCGCGAAAGTGGTCGAGCCGGACGCTGTCGAACATGGCGAGGGCCGCGCGCATCCGCGCGATCCACCACGCGTATCCCGACGCGCGCATCGCGTCCCAATTGTAGATCGGGTTGCCCCAGAGCTGTCCGGTTGCGCTGAAGTAGTCGGGAGGCACGCCGGCCTGCACCCGCGGCAGACCGTTGCGCGCGAGTTCGAAGAGCCCGGGGTTCGCCCAGACGTCGGCCGAGTCGTGCGCGACGTAGATGGGCAGGTCACCCATGAATTGGATGCCACGCGCGCGTGCGGCGGCCTGCAGCTGCGCGTACTGCGTGAAGAAGAGCCATTGCTCGAACTGCACGCGTTCGATGGCGTCGGCGAGCTTCGCTCGCCATGTCGCCATGGCCCGTGGCTCACGGCGCGCAATCTCGGCGGGCCACTCGGTCCACGAGACACCGCCATGCGCCCCCTTGAGCGCCATGAAGAGCGCGAAATCCGGGAGCCATGCACGCGATGCCGCGACGAACGCCTCGTAGGCGGGATCGGGGGACCGCGCGCGAAAGGCCGCCTCGAGCAGCGCACGCTTGTGCGGGATCACGCGTTCGAAGTCGACGCGGTCTGCCGGCAGGTCGGCACCCGCGCCGGGCACGCTGATCAGC
>JANMLN010000069.1:0-14041 GCA_031372565.1 Gemmatimonadota bacterium
TGGGGCCGACCACGGTATCGAGGGTGCCGGTGATGGCGTGGTAGCGATAGCTCGTGAGGCCGAGGGTGGCCCCGGGCGCGGAGGCACTCACGCCGGTGCGCCGCCCCTCCAGGTCGTAGCTGTGGTCGACGCTCCCCGTCGGTGGGCGTGGCGCCAAGAGAGTCATCCCGGCCTACTTCGGCTCCTCCTTCCGGCGCGCCTCGGTCTGCCGATCTGCATCGGCGTCCGTCCGCAGGATCCGCGGCGTGATGAAGATGAAGAGCTCCGACGCCGTGGCCGTGCGCGACGACCGACCGAAGAGCGCTCCCAATAGCGGGATGCTCGACAGGAACGGCACTCCGCCGCCGCGCGTCTCTCGTTGCTGATCGGTCAGCCCGCCCAGAATCACGGTCTGCGAGTCGCGCATCAGCAGCTTGGTCTGGACGGAGCGCGTCGAGATGATGGGCGCGTCGAACTGGGTCTCGGCGGTGGCGTTGTTGACGTCCTGTGTGACCTCCAGCGTCACGTAGCCGTTGGTGTTGATGGTAGGGCGCACGGTGAGCGTCGTGCCCACATCCTTGTACTGCACCACTTGGTCGCGCTGTGGCTGGCTCGTGGGGAGTGAGCGCGAAACCTGCACGAACGGCCGCTGGCTCCCCACGTTGATCACCGCCTTCTCGTTGTTGGTGGCCAGCAGCACGGGCCGACTGATGATGACCGCATCACCACGAGCGGCCGAGGCGCGCAGTGTGGCCGTGATGTCCTCGCCGCCAATGCGCATCACCTTGAGCAAGAGGTCGCCCAATCCGATCCCGTCGCTCGACCCGCTGATCACTGTGCCCTGAACTCCCACGGTGCGCGGACCCGCCTCTACCCCGACACCGAAGGAGAGACTCCGGTCCTTCCTCACCTCCACAATGTGCACCTCGATGAGCACCTGCAAGGGACGAAGGTCGAGCTCCTGGACCGCTGCCATGATCAGCTCGTAGTCCGTGCGCGCTGCCCGCACCAGCAGGCTGTTGGTGCTCGGATCCGGAACGATGGTCACATCCCCGCCAAAGGACGCCACCCGCCCGCCACTCACCGACGGTGTCGTTACGGGAGTGTTGGGGGGAGGAGCTTGCGCCTGCTGGATCTGTTCCGACAGTGGCGCCGCGCGCGCGCCCAGCTCGCCGAGCGCAGCGGCGCGACCATACAGGGCGTTGACCGTCGCCGACACGTCGGCCGCGCGCGCATGCCGCAGCCGAATGACGAACAGTTCCGGCGCGCCCGTCGACCCCGCGCGACTGCCGTTTGGCCCGGCGCTCGATCCGGCCAGCGGACGCATGTCGCGCATCCGGATCCGCCACGTGCCACTCGAATCCGCGATCAGCTCGTGGTTCTGGCTTTCCAGCAGTGAGCGCAGGAGCGGCACCACATCGCGCCGAGCGATGGGCAGCGGTGTTGCGATCGACACGCGCCCACCCGGCAGGTTCCCAAAGAGCAGCGGACGGTCCAGATACTGTGCCAGCGCCTGCACCGCCGCGCGCAGGTCGGCGTCGGCCAGCTGCACGCGCAACGAGTCGGGCCCCGCCGCCGCGACCAAGGGTTGGGCGGTCAGCGATCCGCCGCCTTGAGCGAACGCGGATGAAGCGCTGAGCATCGCTGTCGCGAAGAGCGAGGACCACCGCAACACGTGGCGCTTCATGGAGTGGGCTCCGGTCGGAGTCGCAGCGCCCACGCAGTATCCCGCCCCACCACGCGCACCAGGTTGTCGCCAATCTCCGACACACGGAGCCCCGACGCCTCGGTTCCCACGAGCACCACCTTCCCCATTGCCCCTCCGGGCCAGTTCTCGATGACGGCACTCCATGGCGGCCCTCCGATGATGCCCACCAGGCGAAGCGCCGGGAGCGACTCACGTGGGCGTTCGACGGCGGCCGGTTCTGCCTCAGTGGCGTCGTCGCGCGCGTCGCTTGCTGTATCGTCGGACCCCACGAAGGGGTTGCGCGACGCGAGCGCCTCTAGCCAGTGCTTGGTCGAGTCCTGCGAGGCGTTCATCGGAGGCGCGCTCGTGCGGACGGCACTGCTCGCTGGCCGTCCCTGCGCCGCCGACATGGTCAGGGCCCCGAGGGCCACCACGCAGCCGACGGCCACGGTCCACGCCGCGCGTTCCATTCGCAGCAACGCCGCGCCAAGGGCCCTCACGCGCCCTCCCGTGAGGACGCGCGATAGGCGGCCGCAACGTCCAGTGTCGCGCGCAGCTGGGTGTCCGCCTGCACGCTGTCGGTGCGCTCCGCGCGCTCGAGATGATACCGCACAATACGGAGCGGGCCCGCCTCGGCATCCCACCGATGCAGTAAAGACAACTGCTCGTGCCAGGTCCCACGCAGCACCAGACGCACGGTGACAACACCACGTGCCGCCCCGGGGCCGCCCACCAGCTGCGCGCCGACCCAGGTGAGGCCAACACTCTCGGCCGCACCGCGAGCGAGCTCGCGAAGATGGAGCGCCGCCGTCGCACGCGTCGAGTCCTCTAGAACGAGGCTGGTGGCAGTCGCGTTGCTTGCGGAGGCACCCGCAGCAAGCCGCTCGGCCTTGGCCTCGACAAGCGCCAAGCGGTCAATGGCGTTGCGCTCCGCCTCGCGCGCCGCCTCGACCGCGTGCCACCAGGCCGACGTGCCGCGGAGTACCAGCGTAAGCGCAATCACCACCGCCCCGATCGCGACCGCTCGGCGCTCACGCGGACTCCATCGCTCGATCACGGTGCCGCTCGGGCGATGCGCGTGAGCCGCACGGCATGGCGCGCCGTCTCACCGGCGCTCGCCGACTCGTAGTCGAGCTGTCCACCGATGTCAGGGGGTGCGAAACCGCGGAGTCGGCCCAGCGTCGACACGACTGTATACGCGTCCTGCGTCGACACGGTCAGCGAGACGCCGCCCGAGTCCCACGCGAATGATTCCATGGCATCGTCGGGCGCGAGCGCTTGGGCAACGCGCGCGAGATCATAGGTCAGTCGACCGGGATCGGGAAGCGATGCGGGGCCTACCTGCGCGCGCAGAGGAGCTCGGCGACGCGCGGCCGACTCCTGCGCCGCAAGGATCGCGTCCGCGCGACGTTCGGCGCGCCACGCCGCCAGCCGAGGCAGCGCCACGGGCGCGACGAGCATCGCGCATACCGCAACGAGGGCCACGACTGCGGCCGTGAGCGCGCGGGCACGGCCCGCGACCTCCCAACTGGTCACATGTCGCGGCGAGATCGTGGGACACTCCGGAAACGCACGTACCGACGCGTCGGCGACGCGTTCGATCGCCTCTTTACTCGCGGAACACGCCGCCAACGCCGGCATCGCGTCAAGCGGCACGATCGCGCAGAGCCAGCGCCCCGAGCGCCGGACCGCCTGCGCCAGCGGGAGGCAGAGTTCCTGATCGGCCAGCGCAACGCGCGGGGGGCCGGGGCTGTTCGCCACGGCGCCCCCTACCACCAGGGCGGCGGACGGGGCGATGACGAAGCGCGCCGGATTCGCGCGCACAATGTCGCCGTACAGCGAGGGCGGAGTCAGCTCAGGGACCCCCTCAACGGCGACTGTGCGGCACCACGGCGACGGTAACACCGCGACGAGAGCGCGATGCGCGCGCCGATCGGGAAGCGCCTGCATTGCCGCGACCCATGCGTCACGGAGCTCGACGGGCGAGCTGAGCGGGCGAGCCGCACCGAGTGGCTGAACGCGACCCTCTGCCAGCAGCCAGGTGCTGCCATCCGTGAGCGTGGCGAGGATGCTCGGCGGCTCGGCTACCATGCAATCGCCCGCTGGCTGACGGCTGGGCGTTGTCCGGCGCGCGCAAGCCGCAGGCGAAGGACCGCCTGTGGCTTGCGCGTCGGCGGGGACAACACGACCACATCCCACGCGTCGGGCGACCACGTTGCGTGCGTCGCCAACCACACGGACGCCTCGCGCAGCGAGTCACGCGCCGCCGCCGAGATGCCCTCCATCACGCGCGCCCAATCGGCCAAGTCGGTTGCCTGCCGCGCGCCGACGATCGCATGTGCTGTCTCGGGCGTCACACCGCGCAGCGCCAGAAGCACGGCAAGCGGCGCGTGGCGCAGGGAGACACGGGCCGAGTCCACCCCGACCAATGGCGTAGTAGCGTTGAACCGGCTCCAGCCGCGTACGGCGGCCAACTCCGCCGCATGACGGACAGGCGCATTTGACGGAGGAAGCAGCTGTCTGCCACCGTACCACGACCACTCGGCGCCGCTCGCGCGCGCCACGGTGTCGGCGTCTTCCCAGTCGAGCAGGGCGTCCGCGAGCGAATCGCCACACGCCCCACTGCCGCACATCGCGCGGGTCAGACGCCGAAGGACCACCTCGTCGCGGTAGCGAGTCGTCCACGTTCTCCCCACCGGTACAAGGGAGACGCTGCAAGCGGGATCGATCCCGTGCGTGTCCGCGAGATCGTACCGCTCCCATCCGCTCGACTCGAGGCGCGCCAGCATGGCCGCCGCGCACCCTTCGGCCGTCCAGGTGGCGCGCACCAGCGCTCGGCGATTGATCCCGCTGCGCACGGTATCGCGCTCGATCAGGAAGGCGGCCGCCGTCGTGACGGATACGAGCGCCACAACGCCAAGGACCGCGATGAGCGCAAAGCCCGTCGGCGCGCGCCTCATCGCGCGACGCCAATCGCGAGGAAGATCGCCGCGCTGTCGCCAACAGCCTCGATAGCCAACGGCGGATGCAAGCTGGGCTCCCATCGGGATGTCCACTCGCCGCCGCCCGCCCCGGAGCGCAGGAATCGAAGGCGCCCCGAGGACCCTAAGGGGAGTTGGGCGACACTGGCGCCCGCCACCTGAGCCACGAGCGCGGCGGCTCGCGTTGCGGGGTCTATGTCGACGCGAAGCACCACCTCACAGGGCACGTCCCCGCCCATCGCGTCGTCGCACCGCGACGCGAAGCGCGCCTCCACATCGGTCGCGCGGAAGTCGGCGACCGCCAGCGAATCCGCGTGGGCGCGCTGCGTCAGCAGGCGTACGGTCCAGTAGCTCGCGGCCGCGGCACCCACCGCCGCTGCGCCGCGGCTGACCCGCGACGCGCCATCGTCCGCCACACGCCAAAAGGCATGCGCCCATACGAGCAGGAGGGCGGCCACCGAGAGCGCGAGCATCAGCTCCAGGAGCGTCATCCCGCGCCGGCAAAGAGCGGAGCTAGCGCGCATGGTCATCCTCGACCGGCCGATACACGGTGGTCTCGAGGAGAACGCGCGTGCGCCCACTATCGACCAACGAGAGCCGGTAGAGTCTCGGCATGGACCGGGTGACGCGCAGGCGATAGGGGCCTTGCTCCCGCTCGCCAAGGCGCGCATCCAGTTCGACTCGTGACCACAGGCGCACCTTGCTCAGGAACTGGTCCGCCTGTCGCAGCTCGGCGTCGTCGCGACGCACGCGGTCCAGAACGCCCAGTGCCTCCCGAAGTTGCACGACGAGCGACACGCCGGCGATCGCCAGAATGACGGTGGCGATCAGGCATTCGAGCAGCGCCAGCCCTGGCCGACCACGCCGTGGCGCGCAGGCGTCGCAGCGTCGGCGCGCGTTCACGGTGCCGCCATCGGAGCCGTCGCAACTCGACGAGCCGCGGGCTGAAAAGCGGCCATCATCACGCGCCCATCCGGCGTGGCGCTGACCGCGACGCCTGAGTCGCCCGCGACCACAAACCGCGTGACGCGCGCGCCGGTCGTGACGGCGTCGTGGCGTGCGCCACGTGCAGCGACCTCTGGCGAAATCCGCCGTGCGCGATCATCCCCGACACGCGGAAGCGACAGCCCCGCCACCGACGCCACTGTGCCCAGCACAAGGAGCACGACGAGGAGCTCCAACAGCGTGACGCCGCGACGCGTCATGTTGGCCGCACCGCATACAGTGCCTGTAACAGCGCGGCGGCCACGAGCGCAATCGTGCCGCCAAAGCCGAGGACCACCACGGGTTCGACAAGCCGTGTGATGGTCCGCGTCCGCGCGACGGCGTCGGCGGACGCCAATGCTCCGCCGCGGCGGAGTGCGGCAGGCAGCGTGCCCGCCTCCTCCCCGGCACGGGCAAGCCGGGTGACCATCGGACTGAGCGCGTCCGCTTCATGGAGGGCGCGCGATATCGAGCGCCCGTCGCGGACCATGTCGGCCGCAGCACGGAACCGCCCGCCGATCGCTGCATCGCCAGCCGCGTCGGCGGCCGTGCGGAGCGCCATGCCGGCTCCGGCCCCGACCTCAAGCATCATGGCGAGTGCGCGCGCGCTGCGACTCGTAGCCGCCGCGAGCCGAACGGGTCCAATGAGCGGTACCCGCAGCAGCGCCGCATGCGCGGTCGTGCGGGCCCCCGGCATGCGCCACCACGCGATCAGGGCTGCACTCGCGATGACGGCGAGCACCGCGCCAGGGACGGCAAGCGACGACAGGATGTGCGCGCCTGCCAGCACGAGAGCGGTCGAACGCGGAAGCGCCTGCCCCAATTCGTCCAGCAGCACCGCAAACCGCGGTAACACGACGGCGATCAAGAAGCCGAGCGAGGCGCTTCCTGCCACCACGAGCAACGTCGGGTACGCCAACGCGCTCCGCAGCGCCGACCGGAGCTCCTGCGTCTCCTCAAGGTCGGTGGCGGCGTCACGCAGGCCGTCGGCCAGTCGGCCGGCGGCTTCACCAGCACGCAGTATGCCGAGCGACGACGCGGTCATGCCGGTCCGCTGCGCCGCAAGCGCGGCTGCGAGGGGGCGACCACCCTCAACGTCGCTCTGTAGTCCTGGGAGCAAGGCGCGCCACCCTGACGGCGCCACGTCGCGAAGGGTTGCGAGCACCTGCCGCATGGGGAGCCCCGCCCCGATCAGGTCGGACAGGCTGCGGAGGCCGAGCGCCGCATCGCGAAGCGAGGCTTCCTGACCGCGCACTCGCAGAGGCGTGCGCGCCGAGACCGCGATGACGTGAAGCCCTCGCTCCGCCAGCGCGCCCACCGCCGCTGCCTGCGACGCGGCGTCAACGTGCCCGCGCAACCGAGCGCCCGTACTGTCGACGGCCTGGTACCGAAAGGTCGCGAGGCTCACGGGAGCACCGGCCCGCCCCACGAGGTGATGTCGGCATCTTCGCCGCTGCCCCCGGGCTTGCCGTCGCGGCCAAGCGAGAACAGTTCGAAGGGGTTCGCTTGCTCACCGGTCAGGACCCGATACTGATAGGCATGCCCCCAAGGGTCGGGCGGCACGGGGCGTCGCAAGTACGGTCCCCGCCAGTTGCGCGGAGCTGGGACCGCCGTCGGGCGCTCGCGCAGCGCGTCGAGCCCCTGCTCGACCGATGGGTAGCCATCGTTGTCCAGTCGATAGCTGTCGAGCGCCAGACTCAACATCTCGATCTGTGAGCGCGCCGCCTGCACCTTCGCGTCGCCGGCGTTGCGGAAGAGATCGGGCCCGACGAGCGCACCCAGCGTCGCGATGATCGCGAGCACCACGAGCAACTCGATCAGGGTGAAAGCGCGCCGCTCAGCCTTCCAGGACACGCAACACCTCCTCAACCGTCGTCAGGCCGGCCTCCACCTTGCGCCATCCGTCGCGACGCAGCGAGCTGCCGCCGCCATCGGCTTCCAATGCCTGCCGGAGCGCGATGCGCGTGGCCCCCCGTGTGGCGGCATCGCGCAGTGCGTCGGTCATCGTCACCACTTCGAACAGCCCGATGCGCCCGCGATATCCGGTGCCACGACAGCGCGCACAGCCGGCACCACGCAGCAGGGTGCGATGTCCCACGGGTCGCTCCGAGAGCGCTGCCACGACGTCCGCTCGTGGGGAGTAGGCCGTCCGGCAGTCGTCACACACCCGACGCACCAGCCGCTGCGCGACGATGCCCTCGACCGTGGCCGCCACGAGGTACGGGGGAATGCCCAGATCGACCAATCGTGGGAGTGCCCCGAGCGCGTCGGTGGTATGCAGGGTCGAGAACACGACATGCCCCGTCATGGCCGCCTGCATGGCCATCTCGGCGGTCTCGACGTCACGCATCTCCCCGATCATCATGACATCGGGGTCCTGGCGCAGGATCGAGCGCAGCGCCGAGGCGAAGGTCACGCCGGCCTCGCGATCCACGGGGACCTGCGTCACCCCCGGCAACTGGAACTCCACCGGGTCTTCCACCGTGACAATCTTCTCCCGCGCCGGGTCCCGCTCGCCAAGGGCCGCGTACAGGGTGGTGCTTTTGCCCGAGCCGGTGGGCCCGGTGACCAGCAGCAGGCCATGGGCGCGACCGGCGAGTCGCTGCACCACGCGCAAGTCGTCGGCGCCAAGGCCGAGCTCCTCGAGCGTGATCGCTCGCCCGCCGTGTGCGAGCAAGCGCATGACGACGCTCTCGCCGTGCATCGTGGGGAGGGTGGAGAGTCGCACGTCGAGTTCGCGCGCGGCAAGGCGCACGCGGATCCGCCCATCCTGCGGGCGGCGACGTTCGGCGATGTCGCGCCCGGCCATGAGCTTGATGCGGCTGATGACGGCCTCCTCCATGCCGGTCGGCGGCGCCGGGGCCGGGACCAGCACGCCATCCACACGAAAACGGGCATCGACCCCGGCTGCATGCGATTCGAGGTGGATGTCACTGGCCCCGGCGTCCACGGCTTCACGGAGCAGCAGGTTCACGTAGCGAACGACCGGTGCGCCATTGGCGAGGTCACGCAGGTCCGCCGTGCGTTCGGGCAGACTCTCGTCGTGCTCGTTGGCGTGCGCCCCTTCCGACAGCAGGCACAGTCGCTCGATTGCCTGCGCCACCTCGTCGGCGGGCGCGGGCTCAAGGCGGAGTGGCGCCTCGTAGGCGCGCGCCAGCTCGGACAGGTCGGCCACGAGCGCGTTGGGCCCGGTCAAGACCACCACCTCGCCGTCGGTCCCGAGTCGGACGGGCGCGATGCTGCGGTGGAGCAGATAGTCGCGTCGGACGCCGGGCGCGAGCGGGAGGAGCTGATGCACGGAGAGCCGCAGGTGAGGGGATGCCCTCACCAAGAGCAGATTCCATGCCGTGCGGCTTACGCCTCTATGCTGATGTTCGGCAACGGGTTACGGCGTTTCGCTGACCGAGCGCAACGTCACCCAAGCGCGCAGGTGACATCGCCGCGCAGTTCAGGTGACGGCGTCCTGACCAGCGCGAACCGTCGCTCAAGCCGATGCAGGTGCTGGCGCGTGATGCCCAGCGCCCTGGCCGCACTGGCCTTCGTTTCGTGTGCCTCGAGCGCGCGCGCGACGTCGTCGCGCGCGACCGCGCCAGCGACGCGGCGCATGCCAGCGGGCAGCTGCCGTGCACAGAATCCGTCCTCGAGGTGTCGGGGCAGCAAGGTCGTGTCTGGGCTCAGGGCCAAGAACTGACAGGTATTCCAGAGGTCCCACACATTGCCTGGCCACTCCGCCTCGAGCAGCAGCCGCGCCAGGGGCGGGCTGATCTCCCATTCCGTCGCGCGCCCGCGCATGCGCGCCAGCCGCGCCAGGAAGTGCGTCGCGAGAGCGAGAATCTCTTCGGATCGCTCGCGCAGAGGCGGCACGCGGATTTCTGTTGAGCCAATGCGCGCCAGCAGGTCCGTCCGCATCGTGCCCGCGGCGGATCGCGCCGTGAGGTCTTCGTTCGTGGCGAACACGAAACGCGTATCGACGCTGCGCTCGCGCGGTTCGCCCATGCGCCGATACGCATTGCGTCCGAGGATGCCGAGCAGGATCGTCTGGATGCGCGTGCTCGCGAGTTGGATCTCGTCGAGCAGCAGCGTGCCGCCCCGTGCGAAATCGAGCCAACCGCTCGCGTCGGCGTCAGCGCCGGTGAAGCTCCCGCGTCGGTGACCACAAAGCTGGCTGAGCGCGAGCTCATCGTTGAGCGCCGGGAGCTCGCCGACGACGAGGTCGCCCGTGCGCCCTGAGAGATCATGCAGGACGCGGGCCAGGCTTGTCTTGCCCACGCCAGGCTCCCCCATGAGCACGACGCGGACCTCCGAGCGAGCGACGTAGCTCAGCTTGTCGAGCACGCGCCGAGTAGCTGGCGACGTGCCGGGCCAAAGAACATTCGACGAGAGCAGCATGGCAGTGCACGTACGGGAGCACCCATGCGGCATCGAACGCCGTTGTCCGATGCGCGCGCGCTAGTTCCGATTTTCTCGTGGATAGGAATGAAAACAACGACGTTTCGGATGTCCATAGGCCGCTTGCCCTATGCCTCCGATGTGGCGTCACCGCACAAGCGACTGAACGTCACCTTCGGCCACAGGTTACATCGCCGTCGACCGGTAACCGATTGAAGGAGAACGAGTTGTGAATCGCAATCTGGTGGCACGCGACCTGCCCCACGGTGATGCGTGCGTAACGAGGCCGGCCTACTTGTGCCGGAGTCGTGACGCCCCAGTTCGCCTACCCCCCCACGACCTGAGGCGCACCATGACCGTGATGTCGTCGCGCACTTGTGCGATTCTGACAGTAGTCTCGCTCGCTCTCGCGGCCACGGCCGCGCACGTTGGGGCGCAGCAGTCCACCGGCCTCACCATCCGCAACGAGCGCACGGTGCCGGTGACCATCGAGATTGGCGTGGACACGGGCGCTGGATGCAAGCTGCCCAAGGTGTTGACCGCCACCGACGTGCCGGCAGGGGGCGCCTACCGCCTCACCACCTCGCGCGGGTTCTGCTGGCGGCGGCAGGCCACGCCGGGGCAGAAGGACGGCAAGTGGGCGGCGTGGGCCACGGAGCGCAAGACGGATGATCGGTCGGTTGAGGTGAAGCCGTGAGCACCCGCTTGCTGTCCAGGCTCGCGGGGCTCGCGCTCGCCGCCGCGACCTTCGGCGGCACGCCGGTCGTGGCGCAGTCTCCGATGGTCAAGATCACACCAACCTCGCGCGTGGTGCTTGGGCAACCCACGATCACCGTCACGATCGCGTGGTGCTCGTATCAAGCCGGGCCTGAGTATCAGCTGATCTTCGACGATCGCGTGGTTCGCGTCAACGGGGTGGTCGTGCAGGACTACGATCCCCAGTGGGACCCTGAAGCGTGCAACCACACGGGTTACTTGGCCGACCAGTCGTACTGGACCACCAAGGTGGACGTTCCGGTTGACACCGGCGGCATTGCTGGAGTTTATGCGTACGCCACGACCTTGTGGAACTTCGCCGCGTCTGCGTACGAGCAGTACCCTGGTCCCCTAAAGCGCTGGTATACCGGATCGGTGGTTGCCGAGGCGCCGTACCAGCAAGTACACCCCGGAAGCAGCACGACCCACTTTGTGTACACCTACGGCGACAACCCGGGGAACGAATCGGGGCTAAGTCCATCCTGTACGGGCGCTGTGTCGAACTGCTCGCTCGGAACGACGACCTGGCTGGTGCCGAACAAGGTCGCACGCATCCCGCTGACGTACACGGCCGCCGCGAGTGGCACGGGAACGATCCAGTGGGGGAACGCCCGCGTGGATGTCGTGGTGCTGCCCACAGGGCCTGCGACCGGGAGCGTCACGATCGTGAGCGCGAGTCCGGGAGCCAACGGCTACTGGGATCGCGGCCAATGCGTCACGGCCGCGCTCGGTGAGGGGGCCGCGGTCGAATGCGGCAACCTCCGCCTCGCGCACTCGTTGCCCGGGGTACGAACCTTGGGGAAGACGCGAGCGCCCACGCTGCTGTACCTCTCGTCGACCGCGCACCAGAAGCCCATCATTCAGGCCGACGTGGCGCTGCCCACCACCTGGGGCAGCGTGCCCGCCACGGTCCAGGCCTGCATCATGTTGGGCAGCACCCCGCGCGGTTGCACGAGCTATAGCGGTAGCGACTGGGGCGCACTGGGACGCGTGCGCCGCATTGCGGTCGCGGGTGACGACGGCTTCTGGCCAACCGGCGTGACTGCCTTCGACCTCCAGATCTCCGCCTCGGGTGCGCTGGCAATGGCAGCGGTGGCGGGAGAGCTGGTCACCGTCAACCGAGCCAAGAGTCCCTTCGGGTCGGGGTGGTGGCTGGCCGGAATGAGCCAGCTGGTCCCAGCATCCGGCGGGCGTCGACTCATCGTCGGCGGTGACGGATCCGCACGACTGTACTCGACGGCGGGGCTCGCGAACAACCCCACGCGGCCGGATACACTGGATTGCTCTGGTGCGCAGTGCATCCAAAGACTCCCGGACAATGTGCGCGTGGCGTTCGACAAGGTCACGGGATTCCACATGTCCACCACCGACCGCGACGGCTTCGTCACCTCGTTCACATACGACGGTGACGGCTGCCCCACGGGCATCGTGGTGCCCACGCCAACGGCGACGCTCAACTACCAATTGACGTGCGCGTCGAAGCGCGTCGTGAGCGTTCGAGCTCCCGGGTTGAACGGCAATGATGCCACGCGAACCGTCCAGATCGCGTATCAGGTGATGCCCAACGACACCAGCGGCCGCGTTGTGATGATTACGGACCCAGACGGCACCAACATCGGCTTCGGCTTCGACGCGGCGTATCAGCGGCTCGTGATTTCCCGACGCAACCAGTTGAACAAGGTGACAAGCTTCGGCTATGGCCCCGGACTGATCGTCGCGAATGCTACCCGACCGCTCGGCATTGTCACCACCATTCAGGCATCCGAGAATCGTGGCCTCTACGGCGCACAGGTGCTCGGCAACGTCTACACCCGCATTGACGGGCCGCGCAGCGACGTCGCCGACTACACCACCTTCTACGTGAATGCCTACGGCGCCCCAACCCGCATCCAGGACGCCGCTGGAAATGTCACGGCGCTCCGCTACTCCAGCCTCTGGCCGGGACTCGTAGACTCGGTGCGCTCGCCCACGGGGGTCGTGAGCCGAGCCAAGTACAACGCGCGCGGGCTCGTCGACACCCTCCGCGTCATCAATGCGAATGGCGCCAACGAAGTGGCGACCACGGCGTATAGCTGGCACGGCACGTGGAGTATCCCCATTGCGGTCCGTTCCCCGCTCGGGCTCTACGACTCCACGGCAGTGAATGCCGCGACGGGCAAGATTCAGTGGACGCAGCGCGGCCTCAGTGCATCGCGACGGTCCCGCTTCTGGTACGACGTCACCGGCAAGCGGCTCGATTCGACCGCCACCCCCATGGGGGCGGTGACCCGCTACGGCTACGACGCCTTGGGCAATGTGAGCGCCGTCACAGACCCCAAGGGGATTCCGTCGTACAGCTATGGAGATGCGATCGGGCGGGACACCCTGACAGTGGCCTCGCGCGACACCACGGCCACCAACCCCACCTCCGTGCTGGCGACCGGTAATCGCACCCGCACCTACTATTCGGTCATGAGCCGCGTTGACTCAGCGCGAAGCTTTGGACCGAGCGTCACGGCGCCGGCCCTGCCGGGCGGGTCGCCGCGGACGCATACGGATTCCGCAATCATCGTGACCTCCACCTACGACGCGGTGGGACGCGTCACGCAGATCGGGCGCCGCTTCCTCAATGACCCGCGCAGCGCGGGGTGGGTGACGCTGCTCAACCAGACGGTCTACGACGACGCCGGTCGCACGACACAGGTGATCAGCCCGGAGGCGGGGAGCACCCTGTTCTACAAGGATTTGGCCGGGAACGACACGGCCGTGGCGACGCCGCGGGGGACGCTCAAGTTCAAGGTGGACGCGCTCGGGCGCGTGACGCGCAAGGCGACGCCGCAGGTGAACTTCCAGGTCCAGACCCCGTGGGTGAACCAACTGTTCGCCGTCAACTGGTTCCAGTTCCCGACGCGTGACAATCAGAGCGGCCTCTGCATTGCCAGCGACACCGCGTTCTTCGAGTATGGACCCGGCGGCACGTTGACACGCGCCTCGAACGCGTGGGCGACCACGACGCGCACATACACGCCGGCCGGTGCGATCACGAACGAGACGCAGGCGCTGCGCAGCTACTTCACCTACGCCCCGCAACCCTGCGGCGGTGGTGATCGGCGCGCCGGGGCCTTGACGGACTGGGACTACGTCACGACGGGGAGCGTCGACCACAGCTACGACCTGGAGGGGCGGCGCACCGGCGTGAGTGCCTCCGCGCCCGGGGCCACCCTCGGCCTCACGAGCTATCGCTACCACGCCATCACCGGCACCCTCGATACCGTGGTCGGCCCCA
>JANMLN010000083.1:0-68661 GCA_031372565.1 Gemmatimonadota bacterium
GGCACCTGATCACCTGCCGGAACGTCATCATCTACTTTGATCGCGCGTCGCAGGACGCGCTCTTTGCCCGGTTCGCCGACGCACTCGAACCCGGTGGTGTGCTGATGCTCGGCAAGGTGGAGAGCCTGCTCGGGGCGGCGCGCGACCGGTTCGAGCCGGTCAACGTCCGCGAGCGCATCTACCGCAAGACATGAGCGAGCGACGCGTGAAGGTCGCCGATCATGCCGTGGGCGGCAGCGGGGAGGTGCTCGCGACCATCGGACTCGGCTCGTGCGTGGCGATCATGTTGCACGCGCCGCGCGCGCGGACGGGCGCGTTGGCCCACGCGCTGCTGCCGGACGACTCGATGTCGCGCGGGGCGCACCCGCCCGCGAAGTTCGCGGCGGCCGCCGTGCCCATGCTCGTGGCCGAGTTGCGCTCGCAGGGGGTCACGGAGCCGTTGGTGGCCAAGCTGGTCGGGGGCGCGGCCATGTTCGCGAACCTGCTCAAGAGCGGCGGCGTCAACATGGGCGAGCGCAACGTCGAGGCGGCGCGCGTGGCGTTGCGGCTCGCGGGGATTCCGATTGCGGCGGAAGACGTGGGCGGTGATTGCGGCCGCTCGGTGTATTTCACGCCATCCGACGGCAAGGTCATCGTGCGCTCGCTCCGCGGAGGCGATCGTGTCCTCTGAGCGGACGACCGTGCTCGTGGTCGATGACAGCGCGTTCATGCGCAAGGTGATCGTCGAGCTCATCGGCGACGCCTCGGGCTATCGCGTCGTCGGCACGGCGCGCCACGGCCTCGATGCCATCGAGAAGATCGCCGAGCTCGATCCCGACATCGTCACGCTCGACGTCGACATGCCCGAGCTCGACGGCATCGAGACGCTCG
The DNA here is from genome assembly GCA_031372565.1 of Gemmatimonadota bacterium. Taxonomy (GTDB): domain Bacteria; phylum Gemmatimonadota; class Gemmatimonadetes; order Gemmatimonadales; family Gemmatimonadaceae; genus JACPPC01. The sequence goes on from JANMLN010000083.1 coordinate 871, forward strand.
GCTACATCATGAGCGAGTGCCCGCGACCGGTGGTGATGCTCTCCGGCGCGCAGGCACGCGACGGCGTCGACCCCGTCATCCGCGCCCTCGAGCTGGGGGCGGTGGATTTCGTGCGCAAACCGTCCGGGCCGATCTCGCTCGACATGGACGTGGTGCGCGATCGGCTGCAGCAGGCGCTGGCGGCCGCGCGCATGTGGAACCTCGCGGGGGTGCCCCTGCTCGCGCGGCCACTGCGCGCCGCCCGCGCCACGCCGCGCGCCCGTGGTGCCGGGGCGACGCGCATCATCTGCGTGGCGTCGAGCACCGGCGGGCCGCGCGCGCTCTGCGACGTGGTGCCGCGCCTGAGCGCCGGGCTCGATGCGGCCGTCGTGGTTGTCCAGCACATGCCGGCCGGTTTCACGCGGTCGCTCGCCCACCGGCTCGATGGCATGTCGCCCCTGTCGGTGCGAGAAGCGGAAGACGGCGTCCCGCTCGCGCACGGCGACGTCCTCCTGGCCGCCGGCGGTCGTCACCTGCGACTCGACGCCGGCCCGCACGGCGTCGTGGCGCGCCTCGACGACTCGGCGCCCGTGTGGGGAGTGCGCCCGGCGGCCGATCCCTGCTTCGGCGATGCGGCGCGCCTGTTCGGCGCCCAGGCGACCGCGGTGGTGCTCACCGGCATGGGTCGCGACGGGGCGGACGGTGCGCGGGCGATCCTGGCGGCGGGCGGCCACGCCATCGCACAGGACCGCGACACGAGCGTGATCTACGGCATGCCGCACGCGGCCGTCACGATTGGCGGCGTCGCGCACATCGTGCCGCTCGGCGAGATCGCCGAGGTGCTGAACCGGCAGCTGAGCGCCCGGGGACTTGTCGCATGAGCATCAGCGAGCGGCACTGGGGCGTGTCGCGCAAGCCCTTCGCGAATGCGCCTGATCCGGCCTTTCTCGTGACGTCGCCCGGTTTCGAGGAGGCGTTCGCACGGCTCGTCTACGACGTGACCGAGGCGCGTGGCGGGCTCTCGCTCGTGACGGGAGAGATCGGGTGCGGCAAGACGATGCTCGCCAACGCGCTGCTCGACCACCTCGCCGGTACGCCGCATGCCGCCACCCTGCTCGGGACGCCGCGGCTGACGCCGGCCGAACTGCTGCGCGAAGTGATGCGTGCCACGGGCGGCCCCACCCCGCCGCGTGGTCGGCACGCACTCGTGGACGCGGTGGGCCGGCATCTGGCGACCGCGCACGCCGCCGGTCGGCGCCCCGTGCTGGTGGTCGACGAGGCGCAGCTCGCGACGCCATCGCTCCTCGAGGAAGTCCGCCTGCTGACCAACTTCGAGGACCGGCACGACAAGCACATCCACGTGGTGCTGGTCGGGCAACCGGAGCTGCGCGCGCGCATCGCCAAGCAGCGGCAGATCGACCAGCGCGTCGGGCTGCGTGCCCACGTGATGCCGCTCGACGCAGACGAAGTGGCGACCTACCTCGCGCACCGGATGCGCGTCGCCGGGGGCGATGTGGCCGCGGTGTTCGACGCTGGCGCGGTGACCGAGATCGCCGCACGGAGCGGCGGTGTGCCCCGGCTCATCAACAACCTGGCGACGCAGGCGATGTTCGTGGCCGCGGCGCGCGGTGAGCGGCGCATCACCGCCGCGTTGATCGGCGACGTGGCGGAGGATCGCGAATGACGCCGCGGAAGTCCAAGATCAGCTACCGCGACCTGCTCGCGTCGCGCGAGCGCGAGGACGCGCAGGCACCGGAGCGCGACGAGGTGACACCCGTGCCCGACGCGCCTGCGGCGAGCGCACCCGCTCCGGTGGTCGCGCGCAGCGCGACGCCCATCTCGCTCGCGGCCGTCCTCAACGCGCCACGACGGCTGACCCCGATCGCGAGTCCCGTGATCGCAACGCCCGGTCCCGCACCAGCCGGCTCCGTGGCACCGACGGCGACGCCCACCCCGCTGCGCGCGACGCCTGCCCCCCGTGTGGCGCCGCGCACGACCCGTCGGTTCACGCGCGCCACCATCGCGGGGCGCATCGTGGTCGAGTCGGCCATTCGCGCCGACCTCTCCACCACCGGGCGCTCGGAACTGCTGCGCTTTCGCATCGGCCCCGAGCGGTTCGCCTTGCGACTCGCCGACGTGGACGAAGCCGTGGAAGCGCCGGTCCTCCATCCGCTGCCCGACCTCCCGCGTCACGTGCTCGGCGTACTCGCCATGCGGGGTCGTCTCGTCCCGGTCCACGCGCCGACGCACGTGCTCGGCGTCGGGATCGGGAGCCTCGGCGTTGCGCTCGTGCTGCATGGCGATCCGCCGCTCGCCCTCGCGGTCGACGACGTCGAAGATGTGCTCATGATCCAGCCCCGCACCCTGCACGACGCGCCCGGCGTCGACGATCCGGATGGTGTCCTCGTCGGCGTCACGCGTCACGACGGTCGGCTCGTGGGCGTGCTTGACGCCCGAGCGCTCGCCGTTGCCTGCCTTGTCCCCGCCGTGCAGGAGTCACGATGACCGCCCCGCTCCCGACCTCGCAGATCGTCATTTTCCGCGTTGCCGACGACTGGTTCGCCGCCGACGTGTTCTCGGTCGAGCGCGTGCTGCGCTACAAGCCGCCGACCGCGATCCCCAACGTGCCCGACTGGATCGTCGGCGTCATCGACTACCAGCAGCGCGTCGTGCCCGTCATCGATCTGCGTCGGCGCTTCGAGCTGCCATCCGTGCCTCCCGCGTCCGAGACGCGGATCCTCATCTTCTCCGCCGATGGCGAGTGGATTGGCGCCGTTGCCGACGCCGTCGTCGAGGTCACGGCGCTCGACGAGGGCGCCATTACCGCGCCGCCGCCGATCTTCCGCGGACTGGCGGCGGAGTACCTGCGCGGTCTCGTGCGCCGCAGCGATCGTCTCGTCATCCTGTTGGACGTCTCGCGGTTGCTCTCCACCACCGACCAGCTCACCCTCGACCAGGCCCGCACCGGGGTCGCCAATGCCTGACCACGATCTCGCTACCTACAAGGCGCAGTACGGCGCCATCGACGCGCGCCTCGAGGCGGCCCAGTCCCCCGAGGATGTGGCCGCGCTCAAGGGCGACATCATCAGCCTCTTCCGCAGCGTCGAGCAGCAGATCGCCGATCTCGGCGCGCTCAAGGACCAGATCAAGACGCTGGTCGACAAGTGGAAGACCCTCTCGGCCAATCCGTCGCTCGCGCCGCAGTTCAGCGGCGAGAAGCCGGTGGTGGTGGCCGACCACATCGGCGCCTCGACGTTCGTCGAGAAGGGGTGGAGTCGCCTGTCCCTCGGGGACCACGCGGGAGCGGAGGAGGCGCTCATGAAGGCCAACGCCCTGTCGCCGGGCGACCCGCAGACCGAGGCGCTGCTCGGCTGGGCGCAGATGCTCCAGGAGAAGCACGACGAAGCGCTCATGAACTTCCAGAAGGTGCTGCTGCGCGAGCCCGCCAACGCGCTGGCGCGCATCAACGTCGGCTACATCTGTCTCAAGAAGCGGATCTTCGGCGAGGCGATCGAGCACCTCTCGCGCGCCATCCGCCTCGACAATGATCGGAAGGCCACGCTCTACGCCCACTTCTACCTCGGGCTCGTCTATCTCGAGCGCGAGATGTTCGAGGACGCCGAATCCTTCTTCCGGAAGACGCTCACGCTCGGACCCAACCTGATCGAGGCCTATTACGAGCTCGGTCGGTCACAATGGTTCAACGATCAGCGTGAGGCGGCCATGCAGACATGGCGCGACGGGTTCGCTGCCAACAAGTTCAATCCATGGGGGAAGCGCTGCGCGCAGGTGCTGCAAGTCGTCGAGGCGGGCGGAGAACCGCCCGGCTTGGCCGACTAGCGCGCGCGACCGCCCTGCTCGCGGCGGTGCTCGCGGCGGTGCTCGCGGGCGCCCCGCTCCGGGCAGGGGCGCAGGAGCCTGGATTGTCGCGCCACGATGCGGGGCGCTTCTCCGTGCTGGCCGATGCGAGTGATGAACCCCTCGCCCGTGCGCTGCTCTCGAGCGCCGCGGAGCGGGACACCTTTCCCGGCCTCCCGCGCCCTCGGCAGTCGGTGATCATCATGATCGCGCCGGACGCGGCCCGTTTCCGAGCCTGGGCGGGCGAAGGGGCACCGGAATGGGGAGCCGCACTGGCCTTTCCCGCTCGACGTCTGATCCTGCTGCAAGGGCACACGGCCAACACGAGCGCGGGGGACCCGGTGGCGGTCCTGCGCCACGAACTCGCGCACCTGGCGCTGCACGAGGCGCTCGGGGACAAGCCGCCCCGGTGGTTCGACGAGGGCTACGCCAGCTTCGCAGCGGGCGAGTGGGGCCGCGACGAGTACCTCGCCACCTCACTCGCCTTGGCGGTGCGGCGCGGCCGATCGCTCGAGGCGGTGGATTCGGGTTTCGCCGCCGGAGCGCTGGGCGCCGAGGCCAGCTACGCCCTCGCGTATCGCGCGGTGGCCGAACTGGCCGCGCTCGATGCCGATCGCGGGCTGACGCTGCTCTTCCAGTACTGGCGCGAGACCCCCCGACTGGATGCCGCGATGCGTCAGGCGTACGGCATCACGCTCGATGGCTTCGAGCGCCGATGGCAGCAGCGCACTCGCCTGCGGTACGGCGCGCTCGCGATTGCCGCCGACCTCACCCTGGCCACCCTGGTGTTTCTCGTCGTGCTCGGCCCGCTCTGGTGGATGCGCCGCCGCCGTGACCAGCGGCGCCTCGCGGCCATGCGCCAGGCCGACGCGGCGGCCGACGCTCGCGAGCGCGCGTCGGCGATCGAGGCGCTCCTTCGTGAGATTGGCCCCAGCGCGGACGCGCCGCCCGAGTAGCGTGGGTGGCGAGCGGCTCGAGCCCACCCGAACGAATGGCTTCCGGTGTGCGTAAAGGGGTGGGAACGTTGACACAACTATATGTGCGGCATAACGTTCGAGGCTTATGACCAACGCTGACACGAACACACGCTCGCGCTCGCTGCTCTGGTGGAGTGCCGCCGCCATTGCGCTCGTGGGCGGATATGCGGATCTGGCACTCGGGGGAATCACGATCGCGCCGATCCTGCTGGTACTCGGGTACTGCGTCTTGGTGCCGTTGGCCATCCTCAAGTAGACCTTGTGGCGGGGGTTCCGGAAGCGGAACTTGGCCGCAGGCAGGAACTCCGGGCGAATAGCTCAGTTGGTTAGAGCGCCTGCCTTACACGCAGGATGTCGGGGGTTCGAGTCCCTCTTCGCCCATTTTTCTCCCGGTGGGACCTCGGTGGGGGCCCGTGGGGTAGCGCAGGACAAACCTGTTGGAGGTACGGACTGTGATCGAACGCTTCTCTCGCTTCCGTGGCGTGCTGTTGGCACTCCCGGCGATTGTCGCTCTGCCCGCGCTCTCCGAGGCGCAGCGGGTCGTGCAGCCGCCGCGCATCATGGTTACGGCCTTTCACAGCGCACAGGGGGAAAAGACCCTTGGCTGTCAGGCTGCGACCGCCGTGCGCGAGAAGCTGGCCGATGACAATCCACAGCGGATCCTGTTCGTCATCCCGAAGGAAGACCTCAAGAACGCGCTGGAACAGTCGGGCTATCAGGAGTGCGATCCGCTCCAGTCCAACGACGCCAAGGCGCTCGCCAACTTCGCGCGCGCCGACGAGTACGTCGAAGCGACGGTGCTCAAGACGGCCACCGGGTTCCGGCTCGATTCGCGACTGTTCCTCGCCCGCGACAACACCTACTCGCAGCCCATGCAGGTGGTCGAGGGGGCACGGCTGAACGACGTCGCCGGCAAGTTCTCGCGCGCGCTCGACGACGTGCGCAAGCAGCTCGAGGACGAGAAGGAGTGCTACCTCGCCACCCGTCAGGACAAGGCGAAGGAAGGGATGCAGAAGGCGCGCGACGCCATCAAGAAGTACAGCCGGGCCGTGCTCGGCCGCGTCTGCCTCCTGCAGGCGATGGACAAGGCGAAGCTGCCCAAGGACTCGCTCTTCACCGTTGCGCAGGAGATCCTCCAGATCGACTCGTCGAGCCGCCCCGCGCTCCAGATCACGTCCAGCTGGTATCGCGAAAAGTCCGACACCAACAACTACGTCAACGCGCTGACGCACCTCGTCGCCGCTGACCCGACCAACCCGCGCGTCGTCAACGAGGTCATCAACCAGCTCGGCGCGATGCGCAAGTTCTCGCTGGCCATCCCGGTCATCAAGCGCGCCATCGCCGAGCAGCCTGGCGACGTGCAGCTCCTCGCGCTCGGCTTCCGCGTCTACTACGGCGCCGAGGCCTGGAAGGATTTCATCTCGGCAGGCGACGAGATGGCAAAGGTCGATACCGCCATGCTGGATAGTGCCTACTTCTACCGCATGGCCCAGGCCTACTCCGCCGACAGCCAGCCCGCCAAGACCGGGGAGATGTTCGCCAAGGCATCGCAGAAGTATCCGAACAGCGCCTCCTGGTTGCTGCTGCTCGCCTCGTCGCAGCGCACCGCCGGCCAGAATCAGCAGGCGATGGAGACGCTCAAGAAGGCCTTGACCGCTGACCCGAAGGCGAAGGGGATCTACCTCCAGCTCGCCCGCTCGTTCGCCGAAACCAACATGGCGGACTCGTCGATGGGGATGGTGCGCGCCGGAGCCACGGCCAAGGACTCGGTGCCATTGCTCGCGACCTTCGCCCTGCAGCAAGGCAACGCCTGGTACAAGAAGGGGCAGGCGAGCAAGTCGCGCGACGAGTTCGGCACGGCCATCAAGTGGGTCTCGCTCGCGGACAGCCTCCAGGCTGATCCGCGCGCCAAGCTGCTCATCGGCGCCAGCGCGCTCTCGGTGGCCATCTCGGCCCTGCAGGAAGCGGGTCCGGCCAAGAGCTGTGACCTCGCCAAGATCGCCTCCGACAACTTCAACACCGTCAACATGATGGTGCCGGGCGCCGGTGCGGCGAACAAGGAGCAGGCGGGTCAGCTCATGCAGGTCACCATGCAGTACGGTCCGGTCGCCGACAAGCTCAAGACGCAATTGTGCAAGTAACGGACGGGGCGTTTGACGCCCCGTATCATGCGCCGGTTCTCGTGGCCGAGGTGCTTCACCACCTGGGCCACGCGCGCTCGGTACTCGACGGAACGCTCGGCGGTGGCGGGCACACCGCGGCGCTGATCGCACACGGGGCCCGCGTCACGGCGTTGGATCGCGACCCGCGCGCGATCGCGACGGCCCGCCACCGCCTCGCCACCGCCGAGCGCGACGGCACCTTCGAGCCGATTCACGCCAACTTCGCCGACGTCGATCAGGTACCCGTCCTCGACGGCCGCACCTTCGATGGCATCCTGCTGGACCTGGGCGTGAGTTCGCATCAACTCGACGATGCGCAGCGCGGCTTCACCTTCCGTGAGGGCGCTCCGCTCGACATGCGCATGGGGGAGGACGCCGACCTCGATGCAGCGGAATGGCTGGCGACCACCGCGGTGCCATCCATGGCGCAGGCGTTCAAGGAGTACGCGGACGAGCCCAAGGCGATGCGGCTGGCGCGCACCATCGAGAAGCGGCGCGCTCACGCGCCGTTGCTGGTATCCGATGACCTGGTCGGCGCCATCCGCGAAGCGCTGGGGCCGCGCTCCGGGCCTGGCGATTTCGCGCGGCTCTTTCAGGCCGTGCGCATCGCGGTCAATCAGGAGCTGACCGCGCTCGATCGCGCGCTTCCGCTGCTCCGTGACCGACTCACCCCTGGGGGCGTCATGGCTTTAATCGCCTACCACTCGGGAGAGGACCGGCTCGTGAAGCACGCCATGCGCGCCTGGAGCGTCGACTGCATCTGTCCACCCCGGCATCCGGTCTGCACCTGCGGCAACAACCACAGCCTGGGCGTTGTCCTCACGCGACGAGCGGTCACCGCCGCCGAAAGCGAAGCCGCCCGCAACCCGCGAGCGCGCAGCGCCCGCCTCCGCGCATGGCGACGGCACGGGTAGGGGGGCGGGGCCGCCTCGTGGTTGGCGCGCTCCTCGTTGGTTTCGTCTGTGTGGCCAGCGGCGTCATATGGAGGCGCAGCGTCGGCTATGCCGGAGCCCGCGCCCTCGCGGACCTGGATCGCAAGAAGAAAGCGCTCGAGGACCGTCGGGTTCGTCTGGAAACCGAGATTCGCGACCTGTCGAGCCGCGAGAAACTCGGTGCTGTTGTTGAACGCACCCTGAACATGCGCGTCCCCCCGGACAACAGCGTGATCATGGTCCAGCGCCCTGCACCCCACTAGCCCGCACTGCCCGCGATGACCCGCCCCGATCGCCTGCGCCTCCTCACCATCGGCATGACGGTATTCGTTGTCGCGATCATCGCGCGCGCCGGATACGTGCAGCTGTGGGACGGCCATCGGTGGACGAAGGCGGCCCGCAAGCAACAGTTCGCCGGAGCCGACCTGCCGGCGCCACGCGGCACGATTCTCGATGCGACCGGCGTCGTGATGGCCGAGAGCCGCGAGATGGTCCGGCTCAACATCGCGCCGCGTGAGGTGGCCAAGAAGCAGGCGCTTCCGCGGTTGCGACGCGCGCTCACCACGCTCGGCTTCACGCCGGACGAGATCGCGCGCGCCACGGACGTGAGTCGCGCCTGGGTCGAACTGCGCACACCGGTGCGTCCCGGGCCGGACACCATCGCCACGGCCATTGCCGGCGTGCATCCGCAGCGCGTGATGGAGCGCGTGTACTCGGGCGCCGAGGGGATGCGTCGCGTGGTCGGCCATGCCAACGCGACCGGTGCGGTGGACGGCATCGAGCGCGCGCTCGATTCGTTGCTCACCGGGCGCAAGGGGAAGGCCGCGGTGCCGCGCGATGCGCGCGGGAACCTGCTCGCCCCCGCCGATGCCGAGGCCGCGCGCGTGACCAGCGGACAGACGGTGGTGCTCACGCTCAACCGCGCCGTGCAGGACATCGCCGAGCGCGCCTTGGCCGACGCGCTTCGCCACACGGGGGCCACCGGCGGCGACATTGTCGTGCTGGATCCGCACGACGGCGCCGTGCTGGCGCTCGCCGCGCGCCGGCCTGCGGTCGCCACCGCCGTCACGGCGTTCACCGAGCCCTACGAGCCGGGCTCGACGCTCAAGCCGTTCGTCGCCGCGCGGCTGCTCGCGCTCAAGCGCGCCCGCGCGGACGAGATGATGGGGACCTTCAACGGCCGCTACACCGTCGATGGACGGACGATCACCGATACGCACAAGGCGGCGCAGCTCTCCTTGCGCGACGTCATCAAGTACTCGAGCAACGTCGGGATCGTGCGGTTCGGCGAGCGGCTGAGCGCGCGCGAGGAGTACGACCTCCTCCGCGAGGCGGGGTTCGGCGCGGTGACCGGTGTGCCGTATCCGGTCGAGTCGCGCGGTCGGTTGCGTCCGCTGGAGCAATGGACGCGCCAGTCGCGCGCGAGCCTGCTCATGGGGTACGAGTTGGCCGTGACGCCGATCCAGCTCGCCGCAGCCTACGCCGCCTTCGCCAACGGCGGAACGCTCCTCAAGCCTGCACTGGTGCGCGAGATCCGGGACGCCAACGGACGCGTCACCTTCCGCCACCAGCGGACCATCGTGCGCGAGTTGATGTCGCGCGCGCTCTCCGATTCGGTGCGCGACATGCTGCGCGACGTGGTCGAGGGCGGCACGGCGGAGAGCGCCGCGCTCGCGGCGTTCGAGGTCGCCGGCAAGAGCGGCACGGCGCGTCGTGTCGAGCACGGGAAGTACGTGACCGGCGCCTACACCGCGAGCTTCGTCGGCCTCTTTCCCGCCGACAAGCCGCAACTCGTGATCCTCGTGAAGCTCGACAACCCGCGAGATGGCTACTACGGCGGCAAGGTGGCGGCGCCGGTGTTCCGCCAGGTGGCCTTGGGCGCGATTGCCGCACGTGATGCGTCGCTCGACCTGGCACAGCTGGCCGGCAGTCAGCGCATCGCCGCGGCGCCCGACTCGGCCGTTGCACGACCGCTCGCACGGAACGACGGTGCCACCCTGGCCGAGGCAAAGTCGGCCGACATCGCGACCATCCCGACCACCGCGTCGGGGGACACGGCGGCCGTGCCGTTCGTGGTGCGACTCGATGCGCCCCGCCATCAAGCGGCCGTGCTCACGGCGCCGCGGCCCGTGCCCGACGTGCATGGTCTGCCGCTCCGGCGCGCCGTGCTGACCCTGCACGAGGCTGGCTTTCGCGTGAGTGTGGGCGACGGGCCCGCTGGCGCCACGCTGCCTGCTGCGGGCGCCATGGCGCGGCCAGGCTCGATCGTGCGGCTCGGCGCATGGTAGCCTGCGCGCGCGCGAGCTGGGCGTCATGAGCCGCGCGCAGTCTGTCGTCGACGCGCTCCGCGAGGCGGGCCTGCTGGCCGACGTGTTCGGCGACCTGCCGACCGATGTCACGGGCATCACCGATGACTCACGCCGGGTCGCGCCAGGCGGCCTGTTCGTGGCGGTGCGCGGCAGCGCCGGCGACGGCCATGACTTCCTCACGGCCGCCGAGAAGGCCGGCGCGGCGCTGGCGATCGTGGAGGATTGGTCGCGTACCGCCTTGCCGGTGCTGGTGGTCACCGACGCGCGCCGTGCGGCGGCGGTGGCGGCCGCGGCCTTCTTCGGCTGGCCTGCGCGCCATCTGGCGATGGTCGGTGTCACCGGCACGAACGGCAAGACGACGACCGTCGGCATGCTGCGCCATCTGCTCGATGGCGACGACGGGCATCGCGCCGCGTCGATCGGGACGCTCGGTGTCCTCATCGGCAGCGCGGGCACGCCAATGGATGGCGGCCGCGGGCTCACGACGCCGGGTCCGGTCGAGCTGCAGGGGGTGCTCGCCCAGCTCGTGCAGCGCGGTGTCCGGCGCGTTGCGATGGAAGTCTCGAGCCATGCCCTCGATCAGCGCCGGGTCGAGGGGATCGCCTTTCACGCGGCGGTCTTCACGAACTTCACGCGCGACCACCTCGACTATCACGGGACCATGGAGGCGTACTTTGCGTCCAAGGCGCGTCTGGTCGATGCGGTGCGCCACGACGGGACCGTGGTCGTCAACGCCGACGATCTCGCGTGGGAGTCGTTGCCGCGCACGCGAACACAACTCCGCTTTGCGTTGTCGGACGATGGTGCCGCCGTGCGCGGCGAACAGGTGCGCTTCTCGCCGAGCGGGAGCCGGTGGACGCTCGTCGCGCATGGTGAGCGTGCGGCCGTCACGTTGCCCTTGATCGGCGACTTCAACGTGGCCAACGCGCTCGGTGCAGCGGCCGCCGCGATCGCCCTGGGGCTCACGGTGCATGAGGTGGCCGCGCGCCTCGACACGCTGCCGCAGGTGCCGGGGCGACTCGAAGTGCTGCGTGAAGCGCCGGTCGTGCTGCGCGACTACGCCCACACCCCCGATGCGCTCGAACGGGCGATCGCCGCCGTACGCCCGTTCACCGCTGGTCGGCTCATCGTCGTCTTCGGCTGTGGCGGTGATCGCGATCGCGGCAAGCGCCCCGTCATGGGGCACATCGCCGCGACGCGCGCCGACTTGGCGATCGCCACCAGCGACAACCCGCGCACGGAGGATCCGGAGAAGATCCTCGACGAGATCGAGGCCGGGATGGGCACGGTGCCGCACTGGCGGATCGAAGATCGACGCGCGGCGATTCGCGCCGCCCTCGACGAGGCCCGGACCGACGACGTGATTCTCCTCGCCGGGAAGGGGCATGAGGATTACCAGATCCGCGGCACCGTGAAGGAGCCGTTTGACGAGCAGGTGGTCGTGCGGGAGCTGTCGGCGCTGCGCTGAGACGGCGTGCCACGCGAGGCTTCACTCCGCCACGCCGCTACCTTTCCCGCCATGGCTTTCTGGACTCTCGCTCGTCTTGCGGCCGCACTCGACGGTGCCGATCCCGCCGTGGGGGTGCCTCCCGTCGGAGGCCGCGCCCCGATCATGCGCGGTTGGGATGACCGTCCCATTCGCGCCATTGCCACCGACACGCGCGCCATTCAGCCGGGCGACGCCTTCGTTGCGCTCGCGGGTGAACAGTTCGACGCGCATGACTTCCTCGCCGACGCGGTCGCCAAGGGCGCCATCGCACTGATCGTCCACGATCCCGCGCGCGCCGCATCGCTCGGTGTCCCGGTCCTGGCGGTGCCCGACACGCGCACGGCGCTCGGCCGCCTCGCCCGCTACCGCCGCCGCGCCTGGGGCAGGCCCGTGGTCGCGATTGGAGGCTCCAACGGCAAGACGAGCACCAAGGCGCTCGTCGTGGCTGCGCTCGGCGCGCGGTACCGCGTGCATGCCACCACCGGCAACCTGAACAACCAGATCGGCGTCCCCCTCACGCTGCTGGCCATTCCCGATGACGCCGACATCGCCGTGGTCGAGATGGGCACGTCGCTGCCGGGGGAGATGGCCATCCTGCGCGAGATCGGCGTGCCCGACCTCGCGATCATCACCAGCATCGGCGAGGAGCATCTCGAAGGACTGGGCTCGCTCGATGGCGTGCTCGCCGAAGAGGCTGCGCTCGCGGATGGCGTGCCCGTCGTGATCGTCCCGGCTGATGAGCGCGCGCTGATCGAGCGGATTTCGTCGAGGACGCCACGACTCGTGACCGTGGGTCTGGTGGACGCCCAGGTGCAGGCCGAGCGCATGGCCCTCGAGCCCGACGGACGCGGCACGCTGACCATGGCCGGCACGACCGTCACGCTGCCCCTGGTCGGCGAGCACAACCTGCGCAACGCGCTGCTCGCGGTTGCCGTCGCGATCGAGGCGGGCATCCCCGCCGCCGAGGCGGTGCAGGCACTCGCGCACACCGCGCAGCCCGCGATGCGGTCGGCCGCCGAACCGCTCGGCCGCGCGCAGCTCATCAACGACGCCTACAATGCCAATCCGCCCTCGATGCGTGCGGCACTCGCCCTGCTCGAGGCGATGGGAACGGGCCGTCAGCGCGTGGCCGTGCTGGGCACCATGCGCGAACTGGGCGCCCACGCCGATGCACTGCACGCCGAGATGGCGCAGCGGGCCCTGGCGTCGTCGGCCGACGTGATTGCAGGGGTCGGGGAGATGGGGACGGCGCTCGCCGCCGTCGCACCGGGCGATCCGCGCGTCGTGACGGCGGCGGACCCGGATGCCCTCTGGCCGCTGTTGGAACCGCGCCTCGACCCCGCAGCGCTCATCCTGCTCAAGGCATCGCGTGGCGTTCGACTCGAGCGAATCGTCCCACTTCTTGCGGGGTGGTCCGCGCGGCACGCGTAGCGGGTCGCGCTCGGACCATCTCGTTCGACTCCACCAACATCCCCCGTACCACCACGTGCTGCCGCTCTTCCTCGGGCCTCTCGCCGCGAAGCTCACTTTCCTGCGGCTGTTCAACTACATCACGTTCCGCGCCACGATGGCGGCGGTGACGGCGCTCGTCGTCGCCTTCGTCCTCGGTCCGTGGATTCTGCGACGGCTGCAGTCGCTGTCGGTACATCAGGTCGTGCGTGAAGGCACGCCGGACACGCACAAGGCCAAGGGCACGACGCCGACGATGGGCGGGCTCATCATCCTCGCCGCCACGCTCATCCCCACGCTGCTCTGGGCGCGACTCTCCAACCGGTACGTGATCATCGCCATGGGGGTGATGGTCTGGATGGGGGCCATCGGCTTCCTCGACGACTGGCTCAAGCTCAAGCAGAAGCGCGAGGGGAAGAAGAACGAGGGGTTGGTCGAGCGATACAAGCTCGCCGGTCAGGTGAGCCTGGGCATTGCGCTCGGCCTCTACCTCTGGCTCGTGCCCATCTCGAACCTGCCCGGCGCCAGCACGACGCTCCCGTTCTACAAGTACGTGCTCGTGGTGCCCGCCGCTTCCTGGTTGGCGTGGACGTACGTGCCGTGGGTGACCTTCGTGCTGACGGGCGCCAGCAACGCGGTCAACCTCACCGACGGCCTCGACGGCCTGGCCACGGGGCTCACCGCCATCGCGGCCATCACGTTCGCCGTGTTCGCGTACGTCATTGGCCGCGTCGACACGTCCGCCTACCTGCAGATCTACTACATGCGCGGGGCGGGCGAACTGGCGGTGTTCTGCAGTGCACTGCTTGGAGCGGCCATCGGCTTCCTCTGGTACAACACCTTCCCGGCGCAGGTCTTCATGGGCGACACGGGCTCGCTCGCGCTCGGCGGTGCGCTTGGCGCCATTGCCATCCTGCTGAAGATCGAATTCGTGCTCGGCATCATCGGCGGCGTGTTCATGGTGGAGACGCTCTCGGTCATCATCCAGCGCTCCGTGTTTCGCTATCGCAAGGCCAAGCACGGCCTCGAGTACGCGCAGCAACACCGCGTCTTCCTGCGTGCACCCATCCATCACCATTTCGAGTTGAAAGGGTGGCCCGAGACACAGGTCGTCGTCCGGTTCTGGATCCTCGGCATCGGCTGCGCCTTCCTCGCCTTGTCCACACTCAAGCTCCGCTAGAGCAGCGCGCGCAGGCGCGATACGCCATGCCTGATCTCCTCGCTGGCCGCAGCGGCGACGTCGCCGTTGTCGGCCTCGCCAAGTCGGGGCGCGCGGCGGCGCTCCTCCTCGCCCGTCACGGACACGCGGTCTACGCCAGCGACGCGGGCTCGAGCGCGAGCGTACAGGAGGCGGCGCAATCGCTGCGTGGAGCCGGCGTGAGCGTCGATGTCGGCGACCACGACCTCAACCGGATCGGCCGCGCCGCCGTCGTCGTCGTGAGCCCGGGGGTGCCCCCCACCGCACCGCCGCTGCTCGCTGCGCACGCCGCCGGCGTCCCCATCATCAGCGAGATCGAACTCGCACTCCGCGCGCTGCCCGACCTGCGCGTCATCGCCATCACCGGCACCAACGGGAAGACCACCACGACCGCGCTCGTGGGTCACCTCCTGCGGGCCCTCGGTCACGACGCGGTCGAGGCAGGGAACATCGGGTTGCCGCTCGCTGAGGTCGCCATGCGCGCGCAGCCGCCACGCTGGTGCGCGCTCGAGATCTCCAGCTATCAGCTGCACGACACGCCCGGGATCAATCCCGTCGTCGGCGTCGTCACGAACTTGAGCCCCGATCACCTCGACCGGTACGCCAGCGTGGAGGCGTACTACGCCGACAAGGCGCTGCTGTACCGCAACGCCCATGCCGGCTCCCGCTGGATCGTGAACGCGGACCAGCCCGAGACGCGAAGCCTTGCCCTGCAGCGTCCGGGCGCGGCCGAGTCGCGTGCGGTGCTCATGGGCACGACCTGGCGCTTCTCCGTGCAGGACAAGACCGAGGCGTGGTTCGATCGGACCACGGGCCAGCTACAGCTGCTCGGCGAACCGCTGATCGCACGAAGCGCCATCTCGCTCGTCGGTGACCACAACGTGGCCAACGCGTTGGCCGCATCGCTCGCGGTGATGGTGGCCGACCCCACCCACCAGACGGCCGCCGCCCGCAGTCAAATTGCCGGCGCCCTCGGCACCTTTCGCGCGCTCAAGCACCGCCTCGAGCCGGTGGCCGAGATCGGCGACGTCGTGTGGATCAATGACTCGAAGGCCACGAATGTGAGCAGCACGCTCGTGGCGGTGCAGGGCATGACGCGACCCACCGTGGTGCTCCTCGGCGGCCGACACAAAGGCGAACCGTACAGCGCCCTGATCGAGCCGCTGCAGAAGGCTGCGCGACTGGTCATCGCGTACGGGGAGGCGGCACCCCTCATTGCGCGTGATCTGGCGGCGCATGTGCCGCTTGAGCGGATGGGATCGTCCTTCGAGGATGTCGTCGCACGCGCCCGCGCCGTCGCGCGGCCGGGCGACGCAATCCTCCTGTCTCCGGCCTGCTCGAGTTTCGACATGTTCCCGAACTACGAGGTCCGCGGCGCGACGTTCGCCACCCTTGCCCATGCGGGCGGCGCCGGCGCGTGACCAGCATCGCGCTTCCCCGGGCCTTGGGCGGCCGCTCGGACGCCGACGCCACGATCCCGGTCGGCGCTGCGGCTCCGCGGGCACCAGTCGAGCGGATCCGGTGGCGCATGGGGTTCGAAGCGCGCGTGTTGCTGCTCCTCACCGCAGTGCTGCTCACGTGGGGGCTGGCCGTGCTGTACTCGGCGAGCGCCATCGTGGCGCTGCAGGAGGGGCGGAGCGGGGCCTACTACGTGATCCGGCAGGCGCAGGGGGCCGTCGCCGGCATCATTGTGTTTGCGGTGAGCGCCAAGATCGACGTGGGACGGTGGGAGAAGTGGGCGTGGCCGCTCATGATCCTTTCGCTCGTGACGATGTGCCTGGTCATCCTGCCGTGGACCCTGAGCATCGCGCCGCGCATCAACGGCTCGCGCCGCTTCCTGATCGGGTCGTCGCTGCAGCCGTCGGAGCTCGCCAAGCTGGCCGTGGTCGTCTGGACCTCCATGCTGGTCGTTCGAAAAGGCGATACGCTGCGGCGCCTCACCAAGGGGCTCGGGCCCTTCCTGCTCGTCATCGGCCTGCTCGACCTGTTCGCCATCCTCGAGCCGGACCTCTCCGCCGCCATGATGTACACCCTGGTCATGGGGATCATCCTGTTCGCTGGCGGGGTGCGCATCGGGCACTTCGTGGCTCTGGGCATCCTGAGCATCCCGATCCTGTGGCACGAGATGCAGCGACTGACGTACGTGTTCAACCGGCTCCTCGTCTTCTACACGGACACCGGCGGGCTCGAGAAGATCGGCTACCAACTCAAGCAGTCGCTGATCGCCGTGGGATCAGGCGGGCTGCTGGGCGTGGGGTTCGGCGAAGGCCGCCAGCAGCTCGGTTATCTCCCGCTGCCGTTCAACGACTTCATTGCCGGCAACATCGGCGAGGAGTGGGGCTTCGTGGGGATCACGGCCGTGACGCTCGCGTTCGGCGTCTGGGGCTGGCTCGGCTTCCGGATCGCGCGGCGGGCGCGCTCCACCTTTCTGCAGCTGACGGCCGTGGGACTGACTTTCACGGTGGTCATCACGGCGTTCCTGCACATCGGGGTCGCCATCGGCCTGCTGCCGACGACCGGCCTGACGCTGCCCTTCATCTCCTACGGGCGCTCCAACCTGCTCCTGTCGCTGCTCATGACGGGCATGCTGGTGAACATCGGGAGCACGCGTGAACAGGTGGCTGACGCCTCCGTCAGGCGCCCCGCCTAGGGGCGGCGGCACCGTGGATGTGGTCTTCGCGGGCGGAGGAACGGGGGGCCACCTCTATCCGGCTCTGGCGGTCGCTCGCGCCATGGTCCGCCTTGATCCGCGGGTGCGCCCGTTCTTCATCGGCGCCGAGCGCGGCATCGAGAAGCGGGTTCTTCCGACGACGGAGTTCCCGTTCGCGCTCTTTCCGGTGCACCCGATCTACCGCACCGGGATTGCCCGAAACTGGATAGGCATCCGCCAGACGCTCGGGAGCTGGGGCGGGATGGGGAAGGCGATCGCTGACCGGAAACCGGTCGCTGTGATAGGCACCGGCGGGTACGCATCGGGAATGGCGCTGGCGTGGGCCATCACCCACGGCGTGCCGACCGCGCAGGTCGTGGCCGATGCCATTCCCGGGATCACCGCTCGCGCCACGGCGCGGTGGGCGCGCGCGCTGTATCTGGGCTTCGAGGCGGCCCAGGACCGCGTCGGGGCCGGCGCCGATACGGCGGTTCTGGTCACGGGTAACCCGGTCGAGCCGCCCCCTGTCCCGCGACCGGACCGCGCAGCCGCCCGTGCCCTCTTCGGCATCGAGGCCGACCCTGCGCTGCAGGTCGTGCTCATTTTCGGTGGAAGCCAGGGATCGGAGGCCATCAACTCGGCCGTCGCCGAGTGGCTTGCGCGGCCGCTGCCGCCGCATGTGCGGGTCATCTGGGCCGTCGGGCATGCCCATTGGGAGAAGTACGGGGGGCGAGACACCGCACAGGTCAGGACGCGACCGTATCTTTCGCCGATCAGTGATGCCTACGCCGCCGCGGATTTGGCGGTCACCCGAGCGGGAGCGATGACCTGCTCCGAGCTGGCGGCGTGGGGGCTTCCTGCCATTTTGATACCACTCCCGTCCGCAGCGGCCGACCACCAGACTGGAAACGCGAAGGCCATCGCGGATGCCGGGGCAGGGGAGCTTTTGCGCCAGACACCGGGTTTTTCCACCATGCTTGGGTCGACAGTCGAGCGCCTACTCGGCGACCGGACGCTTCTTGATCTGATGGCACAACACGCGTCACATATCGGTAGAGTTGACGCGTCTCAAGTTATGGCGAAAGATATACTTACACGATTTAGTTGATCTTGTTTCTACTACCTATGCACCCGTATGCATGAGCATGCATAACGCTCCAACTCCACTTTCGGCGGCCGAAACGGCCCTGCTCTTCGATTCTGGCGACCCGCGACCCGTGCACTTCGTCGGAATCGCCGGCGCTGGCATGAGCGCGCTCGCCGAGCTCTTTCATCGGCGGGGCGTTTCTGTTTCAGGTTGTGATGCCAATCTGACTGGTACGGGCGATCTTGTCCAGCTCGGCATTCAGGTAGCCGAAGGCCACGATCCGGCTCATGTGGAAAACTCTCGGGCGCTTGTGGTCACTTCGGCGATGCCCAAGGACCACCCCGAGCTGGTGGCGGCGCGCCTCCGTGGCCTCCCGGTCATCCGTCGTGCCGAAGCGCTGGGTGCGGCCGTCAACCACGGACGGCTGGTTGCGGTGGCCGGGACGCACGGCAAGACGACGACCACAACCATGACCACGGAAGCGCTCGCCGCTGCCGGGCTGGATCCCACCGGGGTCGTCGGCGCCCGGATTGCCGCGTGGGGGGGGAACCTCCGGCGTGGAGGGGACGACGTCTTCGTGGTCGAGGCCGACGAGTACGACCGGTCGTTCCTGACCCTCATTCCCACCGTGGCGGTCATGACCAACGTCGAGGCCGACCACCTCGATATCTACGCCGACCTGGACGATATTCGCGCCACGTTTGCGCAGTTCGCTGCGCCGGCCGCACACCTCGTCCTCTGCGCAGACGACGCAGGCGCACTGTCCGTTTTCCGGTCACCGACCGCGAATGTCATCACGTACGGCGTCGTCGCGCAGAGCGCCCGACTCGTGGCCAGCGACGTCCGCAACGAGGGCGGCGGCACGCGCTGCCTCATCCATATGGACGCGCAGCCCCTCGGCGAGCTCCGGCTCCGAGTGCCCGGGCTGCACAACATCCGGAACGCCTTGGCCGCCATCGCGTCGGGACTCGCACTCGGCGCGTCGTTTGAGCGCATGGCCCAGGGGCTGGCCGGTGTGACGGGCGCTGAGCGTCGCTTCCAGCTGCTCGGCGAGAAGGGGGGCGTCTTGGTGGTCGATGACTACGCCCACCACCCAACGGAGATCGAGGCCACCGTGGACGCTGCGCGTGCCTCGTACCCGGGGCGTCGTGTCGTGGCCGCCTTTCAACCGCATTTGTACACCCGCACCCGCGACTTCGCGACCGAGTTCGGGGTGGCCCTGGCCAAGGCCGACGTGGCGATGGTGGCCGACTTGTATCCGGCGCGTGAGCAGCCCATTCCCGGTGTCACTGCCGCGCTGGTGGCGCGCGCCACCGAAGCGGCGGGCAGGCCGGTGGCGTGGGAGGGACCCCGCAGTGAACTCGCGGCTGCCTTGGCTCGTGCCGTTCGAGCGGGTGACATCGTCATTACGCTCGGGGCCGGTGATGTCACCAAGACCGGCCCGGAACTGCTCGCCCTGCTGTCCTGACACGCCGGTCCACGCCGCGCCCGCCGATATGGAAGAAGCGACGACCACCACTGAGCGCGACCCGACCGCTCCGCGCCCGCTGGCGCGGTGGCGCAAGGCGGCGTGGGCAACGCTCGCGGTTGTCGTGATGACCGCACCGCTGTGGGGTCGCGCCGCGCTGCAGCAGCTGCGCTTCTTCAACGTGCGTGCGGTCCGCGTCGAGGGGGTCCGCTACCTCGATCCTGCGGTGGTCGTGCAGCGGCTGCACATCGACACCACGATCTCGCTGTTCGAGAGCAGTGATCCGTGGATCGCGCGCGTGAACGGGCATCCGCAGGTCGACTCCGTGCGCGTGACGCGGGAGCTGCCCAGCACGCTGGTGCTGCACGTGAGCGAACGCGCGCCCATCGCGCTGGTGCATTCTGCCGAGGGGCTCGTGCCGCTCGATGCCGAGGGACGGCGCCTGCCGATTGATCCGGCGCGCATGCCCATGGACCTGCCGATCGTGAGCGAGCGCGACCTGCCGTTGCTGGCGATGCTCGATACCGTGCGCCGCACCGCGCCCGCGCTGTTCAGTGCCCTGTCCGACATCCGACGCGATCGCAACGAACTCCGACTCCGGGTGACCGGCGTCGAGGTGCGCGCCTCGCCCGGCCTGGGCGCAGCGCGTCTGGCCGACATCGTGCCCGTGACCGACGACCTCGCGCGCCGCCGCGTGCGCGTGGCGGAGCTCGACCTTCGCTATCGCGATCAGGTCATCGTGCGACTGGCCCAGTAGCGCCTTCCTCCCGAACCTCACCGTTCCCGCCGTGGCTGAGACCAACACGCAAACCCTGGTTGCCGGGCTCGATATCGGCAGCGCCAAGACGACCGCCGTGATCGCGGAGATGGTGGGCGAGATGCGCGCCCCCGAGATCCGCATTCTGGGGGTCGGACAGTCGCGCACGACCGGATTGCGCAAGGGGATCGTGAGCGACATCGAGGAAACGACGCGGTCCATCAAGAAGGCGCTCACGGACGCCGAGCGCATGGCGGGGGCGCAGGTGCTGTCGTTGTACGTGGGGATCGCCGGCGAGCATGTGCAGGCGACGACCAGTCAGGGCATCGTGGCGGTGAACGGCTCGGAGATCACCAAGGCCGACGTCGATCGCGCGCATGAACTCGCCCGCGCGCAGGTGATTCCGCAGGACCGCGAGCTGCTCCACGCGATTCCCCAGGAGTACACCGTCGACCGGAACAAGGGGATTCGCGATCCGATCGGCATGATCGGCACGCGCCTCGAGACCGAGATGTACCTGGTGACGATCGGTGCGAGCCCGAGCATGAACCTGCGCAAGGCCGTCGAGCGCGCGGGCTACACCATCAAGGAGATGGTGCTCGAGCCGCTCGCCTCGGCGCTTGCCGTGCTGACGGACGACGAGAAGGAACTCGGTGTCGCCCTCATCGAGATGGGGGCGGGCACGACGGACGTCGCCGTCTTCCATGAGGGGAAGATTCGCCACCTGGCCACGATCAACTTCGGCGGCAACAACGTCACCTCCGACATCGTGCACGGGCTGGGGGTCACGCAGGCGGACGCCGAACGGCTCAAGGAGAAGTACGGCTGCGTGTACGAGAGCATGGTGCCGCCGGATGAGATCATCCAGCTGCCGAGCACCGTGGCGCAGGGGGATCGTCGGATCCCGCGCGAACTGCTCGCGCACATCATGCATCAACGGACCGACGAGATCTATGATCTGGTGCAGCGCGAGATCGAGCGCGCGGGCTACATCGGCAAGCTGTCGGCCGGCATCGTGTGCACGGGCGGCGCGGCGGCGCAGCCGGGCACGGTGGAGCTCGCCACGGACGTCTTCGGGATTGGTGCGCGGGTGGGGTCCCCCATCGAGCGCGTGGGCGGGCTCTCCGATTCGGTCGAAGCGCCGCGCTTCAGCACCGTGGTCGGGCTCGCGCACTATGCGGCGCATCGCGTGATCATCGAGTCGCCGGCGGGGCGCGGCCGGATGAGCATGGGGGCACCGAACGTCGACAAGCTCGCCCAGCGCGTGAAGACCTGGCTGCAGGACTTCTTCTAGCCGTCGCGCGGCGCTCCCTCGTACGTTTCATGCGCGGCTCGGGACATGCGGTCCCGGGCCGCGCGTCGCCATTCTGCCACTCCGATCATGCTTCGCGCCCAGTACGATACCCGCGGCCCTGTGCCGTCCGCCTCGATCGACGCCGTCGAGTTCACCGTGCCGCCGCTCGTGGCCGGGCAGGCCCTCGTGCAGGTGCTCGCCGCGCCGATCAACCCCTCCGACGTGCTCACGCTCACCGGAGAGTACGGCATGCTGCCGCCACTGCCAGCGGTCGGCGGCAATGAGGGCGTCGGCCAGGTGGTGGAGCTCGGCCCCGACACGCCCGGGCCCGCCGTCGGCACCACCGTGCTGCTCCCTGTCGGCGCGGGCACCTGGGCCACGCACCTGGTGGCGGACGCCAAGAAGCTGATGCCGCTCCCGAGTGGCGATCCGCAGCAGCTCAGCATGATGACAGTCAATCCGCCGACCGCGCTCCTCATGCTGCGCGACTTCGTCACGCTCGCGCCGGGCGACTGGGTGATCCAGAACGGCGCGAACTCCGCAGTCGGCGGCTATCTGAACCAGATCGCCAAGCTCAAGGGGTATCGCACCGTGAGCGTCGTGCGGCGCGAGTCGGCGGTGGCGGATGTGCAGGCAGCGGGCGGTGACATCGTGCTCGTGGATGGCCCGGACCTGCCCAAGCGCGTGGCCGCGGCCACGGAGAAGGCGAAGATCAGGCTCGGCATCGATTGCGTCGCGGGGACATCCACGGATCGGTTGGCCGCCTGCCTGTCGGAGGGGGGCACGCTCGTGAACTACGGTCGCATGAGCGGCGAGGCGTGCCAGGTGATGCCGGGCAACTTCGTGTTCAAGGACGTCACGCTGCGCGGCTTCTGGCTGGCGTTCTGGTTTCGCAAGGCGACGCCGCAGGACCAGATGGCGGTCTTCGGCGAGTGCGCGACGCTGATCGCGCAGGGCAAGCTCTCGGCGCGTGTGCAGGCGACGTTCGATGTGCGCCAGATCAAGGCCGCGGTGACGCTGGCGGCGAGTGGCGAACGTGCGGGGAAGGTGCTGATCGTGCCGAAGGGGTAGCGATCGCCCGCTGGCTGCGGTGACGAGGCGCGCGGCGTCGCTACGCCGCGCGCTTCTTTTTTGGCTTGGCCGCCGCGCGGGCGCGTGCAAAGAGGGCCTCGAGCGCGGCATCCGCGCGCGCATCGGCGAGTGCGTCGCCGAGCAGCCGACGGGCAACGCGGTGTGCGAGCACGATGCCGAGCGCTTCGCGCACGAAGACGTCGGGGTCGACATCGACGCGGAAGTGGCCGTGCTCGATGGCGATGGTGCATGCGGTCACGAGCGTCGCCAGCCAGCGCTGCTGGACGTGCACGAGATAGTCGCGCACGAGGCCGGGGCGGTCGTCGAGCTCGAAGGCGGCGGCGGCGAGGAGGTCGCCGCCGTGCGCGCCCCGTGTGCGCTCCCAGGCGAGCCACTGGTCGCAGAGGGCGCGGAGCCGGGATTCACCGGACTTGGCGCGGAGGCCGGGGAAGAGCACATCGGTGTCGAAGCGATCGGCCGCGCGCTGGAGGACCGCAAGCTGCAGCCCTTCGCGTGACCCGAAGTGAGCGAAGAGTCCGCTCTTGGAGAGGTCGAGCGCGCCGGCGAGCACGCCAATGGTGAGGCCGTCGAGGCCGAGCGAGCCGGCGAGGGACTCGGCCTCGCGGATGATGCGATCGCGGGTGTCGGCGCCTTTCGTCATTTCACATAATATAACGAACGTTCGTTTATGCAAGCGTATGGAAGCCGTTACACGAGTTGCCACGTCACCGCGCCGATAGTCAAAGCCATATGCGTACTCCACCCATCCGCGAGACCGCCCGGCGCCTCCGCGTGCCCGCCCTCGCGCTCGCAACCGTGCTCGTCACGGCCTGCAACCCCAAGGACACCGGTGACGTCGCCGGCGGCACCGGCACCGGCAGCAGCGGCGCCTTCGACAAGGCCGCCGTCGTGTCGTACGCACACCTGCTCATGACGGTCAACACCGCGTCGTCAACACTCGGCTGGAAGGCCAACGGCACGCAGAAGGGAAGCGGCACCGTCTACCTCGGCACGCTGCTCTCCGACACCGTGCGCTTCAGCGCGTCGACGCCGCTGGTCACGTTCGAAGCCACCAACGGCGGCAGCACGCGCTTTCTCTCCGAAGCGCGACTCCTCTCGGACGGCCAGCGCTATCGCGCCTTCGCCTACGGCATCATCGGGTCGACCGACCCCAACTTCGTGCCGAGCTTGCTCTTTGCGCCGCTCGACAGCGTGACGCCGCTGACCAACACGGCCCACGCCCGCTTCGCGCACTTCATGCCCGGCACCGGACCCGTCGACGTCTACACCGGAGCGCCCGGCGCCGAGGTGAGAGTTGTCACGGCGCTCCCGTACGGTGGACTGAGCGACTACCTCGACATCACCGCCCCGTCGGCATCCGTGGCCTCGACCAACATCATCGTGACGCCGACCGGGGTCGCGCGCGGGGCCGGCACCAACATCATGTCGATCGTCGGGCTGACCACCGTCACGAACCCGAACGCCTACACGCTCGCCCTCATCTACCCACAGAGCAACTTCACGTCCCCGGGTTCGCGCACTCTCGCGATCTACCAGGAACGCTGAGGCCGCCTCGCGGGCGGGAACCGCTCGCTACTCGAGCTTGAACGTCGCCTTGCGGCCCACGGCAGGCGGCGTCGCTGCCGCTGCGGCCAGGAAGACGCGCTCCACCGGAGCCCCGTCGCCCGTGAGCAGGTAATCGCGACAGGCGCGTGCGCGTGCATCGGCGAGCGCACGCAACTCCGCCACGCCAACGGTCTGCGCTTCGAGTACGCGCGGCTCGATCTCGCGACCGGCCAGCGCCTCCGCCATCGGCCGTCGCGCGGCACGCGCTGCCAGCACCACGCTATCCGATGGATAGAGCGCCGCGTACTCGGCTGCCAATCGTCCCGCGCGCGCTGACGGTAGCAGGAGCGCCGTGTCGGCCAGGAAGGGTGGCTGCGCGCGCAGCCGCTTCTCGAGCGCGAGGCGCCGGAGCGCCATGCGGTCGGTCACGGTATCGATCGCGCCTTCAATCGACAGCTTGAGCTCCGGCCGCTCCGTGAGCGAGCGGCGCAAGGCATCGAGCCGCGTTGTCGCATCGGCCGTGAGCAGGCTCGCTCCGGCGTCGAACGGTGCCTCGCTCAGATCCGCACTGCCGCCGCCGAACAGGGAGCCGAGCAACTTGAACGGCGCCGACACGATGTTGCGCAGGATGTTCAGCAGCGCGCGCACGATGACGCGGCCGAAGCTGAAGTCGGGATCGTCGAGCGAGCCTTCCACCGGCACGTCGAGCACGATCTGGCCGGCCCGATCGCGCAGCACGGCGAAGCCCAGCTTCACCGGGAGCGAGGTCGCATCGGGGTGCTCCATCTTGTCACCGAAGGTGAAGCCATCGAGCGTGAGCACGTTCTCCGCCTTCACGCGCCGCTGCTGCACCGCCCAGCGGAGCTTGGTCTTCATCTTGCCCTTCGCAATCAGGTAGCCGAGGTAGCGACCGCTGTAGCCGCCAAAGGGAAGGAGGTCGACGGCGGTCGCATCGAACTCGAGCACGCTGGGCTGCGTGGGCGAGAGCGGGTTGACTTGCCCCTTGATCGAGAGCGGCGCCACTTCGTCGACCATCGCCTGCAGCGCCAACTCGCCCCGGCTCACGTTGTCCGAGTCGAAGCGGCCGCTCGTGCCCGTGACGCGGCCGATCGTGAGCCGCATCGTCGGCGTGACGGACTCGTCGATGATGCGGAAGGCACCGTTGGCAATGGTCACCTTCCCGACGGTGATGCGCTTGAGCAAGCTCGCCGAGTCGAGACCGAGCGACGAATCGGCGCCCTGAGGCGGCGGTGGCGGCGCCTGCGTCGGGCCGACGAAGGTCGAGTCGGTCGGTGGCACCTTCTGCGCGGCGGAGGGATCCGCAGCGGCACGCGGCGCCTTCGGAAAGAGGTGCGCGAAGTTGCTGACGCCCGCCGAGTCGATGTTCAGCTGCACGACAGGCCGGTCGAGGCTTACTTGCGCGATCTCGAGCGTGGCAGCCTTGGTGTCATAGGTGATGCCGTCGAACCGGAAGGAGCGCCAGGTGAGGAACCCTTCGCCGTCGGCGCGCTCCTGCGTGCCCAGGTTGTCGACGCGCAGCGCGCCACGAATCGTCGCCGACGGATTGGCGGGATCACTCGCGTCGAACGGCCCTGCGAGATCGAGGTGCAACCGGCCGTTGGTGAGCGCCAGCCGTCCGCCAGCGGCCGCAATCCACGGATCAGCCTGGAACATGGGCAGCGAGTCGAGCAACAGCGTGAAGCTGCCGCGTCGTCGTGCCAGCGGTCCCTTGCCGTTCAGCACGAAGCGCCCGCCACCGGCGAGCGTGAACTCGGCGTGCGCCGTGCTGGCGATGTCCGGGTTCGAACTGAGCGTATCGAGTCGCGCCGCCACGTATGTGGCCTTGAGTTTGCCGACAAGTGCCGGGACAGAGTCCACGAGCGAGACGGAGGCGCTGTCGAGGGCGAGGCGATGCACCGTCCAGGTCCATGGTATTACGGGGGCGGTGCCCGCGTCCGGCTGCGACGCGGCGCTGGCGACGACGGCCGTGGCGCGCGTCGTTGGCGTGCGCGACGCCGTGGCCGATGATCGCGTCGCAGGCGCCGGGGCGCTCGCGAGCAGTCGCGCGAGGTTGATCGCGCCGGAGCGCCCACGCACCACGTCGAGCGCGAGGCCGCGGATGGTGAGCTCGCCGAGCGTGGCCGTGCGCGTGACGCCGTCGGCGTCGAGCCCGCCCACATGCAGCGAACCCAGGCGCGCGGGGGTGGCGCCGTCCATGGCGAGCGCCAGGTCGCGAATGTCGAGCGTCCCGCCGATGAGCTTGGATTCGCGTCGCTGCGGGTCAGCCTTGAAGGCGTATCGTGCGCCGAGCGCCAGCTTGCCGCCGGTGACCTGTGCGCGGAGGGCATCGCCGTAGTACGGCGCGTACTTGGCGATCTGCAGCTGTTCGAGCGTGATCTCGCCTTCGGACGCAAAGGGGCTCACCCCCAACGTCCCCTTCCACGCGAAGCGCTCGTCCTGCTCGGTGCGGCCGGCGAACGTGTAGCGCGACAGCGAGTCGCGCCGCGTGGAGAAGTCGCGCAGATCGACGCTCGCGGGCCCCAGCTGCGTGTAGAACGGGCGCGTGCGTGCGCTGTCGTACCACTCGAGACGCAGCTGCTCGATGCGCAGGTGCCCCACGGTCAGCGGTGGAAGCGGGCGAGAGGGCGTTGCCGCGATCGAATCGATGATGTCCTGGATGTTGAGCGCGCCCTTCGGTGAGAAGCGAAAGCGCGCATACGGCCTCACGATCTCGATCGCCGAGAAGACCACGTCGCCCGAACGGACCAGGCTCGAGAGCCGATAGGTGACCGCGAGCCTGTCCCACTGGAACAGCGGGCCACCATCCACGTCATCGATGCGCACCGAGTCCACGCGGAAGGTGAGCGTGTACGGATTGACCGAGATGGGCCCGAGACGCGCCGGGCGATGGATGTACTGCGTGATCCGTTGCTCGACGCGCCGCTTGAACCAGCCGGGACCGAAGAGCGCGAGCACGCCGCCCCACGCGGCCACGAAGAGGGCGACGCCCACGGCGATGTTGCGCCAGAGACGACGCGATGCGCGGGGGCTCGGCGCGGCGGTGCTCGGCGAAGGGACGTCTGGCTGCGGTGTCGAGGTCATGGCGGAGCGAAGGCTACCGACCCGTGACAGCTCAGGGAATGGCGCCCGCCGCCCCCGCGCGTCGAGGATCTGCTCCCGCCGTCGCCGTCTTGCCCTCGACGGACACGGCCGCGCCGTACCCCATGCGCAGTTCGCCGCGGAGCGAGATCGGGATCATCTCCCAGCCGCGCGCCTCGAGACCGCGAATGACGCCGGGGGCAAAGCCGTCCTCGTACTCGACGCTGATGCGACCCGGGCCATCGAGGCCGCCCAAGAACCCGCGGCCGCCGGGGAGAAAGCGCGGCAGTTCGAGCGCACGCTGTGGATCGAGCCCGAAATCGAGCCGTCCGACCAGCGCTCCGTACACCGCGCTCGTGATCCAGGCGTTACCCGCCGCGCCGACGCCAAAGGCCAGCTTGAGGTCGCGCCCGGTGCCACGGAAGACGATGGTGGGGGTGATGATGGAGCCGTGTCGCGCATTGGGGAGTCGCGCACCGTAGCCGTTCGGGTCACTGCCGAACGAGGTGAGCTTGTCGTTGTAGAGGAACCCAAGCCCCGGGGTGACGTAGAAGGTGCCGCCCCAGGTGCCAAGCGTCTGCGTGACGACCACCATGTTGCCGTCGTTGTCGGCAACGGCAAAGGACGTGGTGCCGTGTGCGCGGCAGACCGCGACCTCGCGCGCGTGCTCGAGCGGATCGCACCCCTCCGGGGTGGCCGCTGCGAGTCCCAGGCCGCTCGCGGGTGGTGCGACAGGCGGCGTCGGCGTCGCGGGACCATTGCCGGCACAGGGCAGCGGGCCGTTGAGCAGCCGTGATGTCGGTGCTGCTGCCACGTCGAAGCAGCGCCAGCGTGCACGCGCCGTGTCCTTGTCGATCATCGGTGCAACGTCGACGGGCCAGAGCCCGGGGTCCGCAATCCGCCCACGCGACGACGGCGCCAGCAGCCACGCGCTCAGGAACGCGTGCGCGCTGAGCGGATCCTCGGTGAACGGCTTGAGGCCACCGTACTGCTCGAGCAGGTTGAGCTGCGCGACCATCTGGGCACCGCCGGACACGGGGGGCACGCTCGAAAAGAGCGTGTAGCCGCGATAGGTCCCGCGCACGGGGGTGCGTTCGACCGCGTAGTAGCGCGCGAGATCGCGCAGGTTCATCAGGTTGCCCTGCCCGCGCAGATCGGTGACGATGCGGCGCGCCACGTCGCCCTTGTAGAAGCCGTCCGCGCCGCGTTCGGCGATCTGTTCAAGGACCCACGCGAGGTCGGCGTTGCGTACCGTGTCGCCCACCGCCATCGGTTGACCATCGCGAAAGAAGAGCGCGCGACTGCCCGCGTACTTCGCGAAGTGGTCGCGCTCGACGCGCAACGTCGTGGCGAGCCCTTCGCTGATGGCGTAGCCGCCGCGCGCGGCGCGAATGGCGGGGGCGAGGATCGCCTTCCAGGTGACCTTGCCGGAGCCGAAGCGCGTGAACGCCTTGTGCATGCCAGCCACCGTGCCGGGCACGATGGGCAGGACGGGTCCGTCGTCGGGATAGCGTCCGTTCACGAGCGCGCTCGCGTTGGCCAGCGACGCTTCCTCGGGCGCGCGCGCCATGAACTCGATGAGCTGTGGCTCGGTCCATCCGTTCTTGTGCACGAGCATCTGGCCATAGCCCGCGACGCCGCTCGCGTCGGGTTCCACGACACCGAGCGCGAACGAGACGGCGATGGCGGCATCGACGACATTGCCACCGGCGCGCAGGATCTCGAGCCCCGCGTCCGTGGCGACCGGGTGCGCGCTCGAGACCACGGCACGTCCGCTCGCCGGGAGGCGCAGGGGAGGGCGCTCCTGGAGCATCGCGTGGAGTGCCGCGTCGAGTGCGCTGTCGGTTGCCGCCGCGAGTACGCGTGCTCGCATCCGGTCACGCACGGCGCTCCATTGGGCGCGACGTGCGGCGTCGGTGGCATAGTAGAGCGTGGCGGTGCGCTCCCAGGCGCGGTCGAGCGCCTCGGCGTTGCGGGCGTCGCGCGACGGGAGTGCTGCCGTCACGCGCATCGGTGCGCGGCCCGCGTCGGGCACGGGCGGTACGTCGATGGACACGAAGCGGGTTGGCACGCCGAGCCGTTCGCTCACGCGCAGCCCCAGGCGATCGGGATCACCGTTGTACCCGGGTTCATCACCGGTGCGTTCGGCGATGACCACGGTGCGACCGTCGGCGCTCCACGCCACGTCGCCGCGCAGCAGGCTCGCCGGTTGCACGATGCGGCCGTCAGCGCCGCTCACGAAGACGCCACTCCGCGCACCGCGCGCGCTGAACGTGACGCGGTCACCCGTCGGTGCCCAGGCGATGTCCTCGACGTCGCGATCACCGACGATGACGCGATCCGCGTTGGTGGCCAGCGTGCGGACGCGCGCACGGCCGCTGCCATCGGACATGTCGAGGTAGGCGAGGCGCGAGCCATCGGCAGAGAGGGCCGGGGCGAATTCGGGCAGGTCACCGCTCGTGACGCGCTTCTCGGTGCCGTCGCGCTCGCGCACGAAGAGACGCATGGCCGCGTGCCGGCCGCGCACGAAGTAGGTGCGCCCCTCGGCGTCCGTCGCCGGATCGGTATCGATGTCGCCGAGGGAGAGCGCGACGGGTTCGTTCGCGCGGCCGCTGTCGTCGACGTCGAGACGATGAATGCGCCACCGACCGCCGCGGTCCGAGCTGAAGACGAGGGCGCGACCATCGCGCGACCACACCGGTTGCATGTCCCACGCCGCGCCCGTGGTGAGTCGCCGCCACGGCGCGTCGACGGGTGAAGCAGCGCGCATCCAGAGGTCGCCATCGATCTCGACCGCGAGGCGGCCGTCCGGCGCGACGGCGGGGGTGCGGATCGAGCGCTCGAGCGGCACGTGTTGCGCACGTGCCGCGGAGGGGAGGGCGAGCGACAGGAGCAGCGCGATGGGACCAGCGAGGCGCGACATGCAGCGTGGGACGAAAGGGGTCGTTATGCGCGGAGCGAAGAAGCTGCTGTGGAGGGCAGGGGGAGAACAAGCGGCGTGGAGGGGGCGGCTCGGAGAAGCAGATCCTTCGCTGCGCTCAGGATGACACGTGCGAGTGACATCAAAAAGGTGACTGAGCGTCCGCCGGATTGTGGATAAGTGCTCGAAACGGCGCTCGTGCCGTCTGACGCGCTGGCTCGTCCAATGCACAGTCGCCCCCAGCGGGAGAGCTGCTATATTCACCCGCCTTGCACGTCTGTAGTACAGTGTTGATAACCCGGCTACCCACGGGCACTCGGGTCCTTTCGATCACCTTTTCAGCCACGTGGAGTCGCGAGCACCATGATCTTCGAATTCGAGGAGAGCGCGACACAGAACGCCCGCATGAAGGTCGTGGGTGTCGGCGGTGGCGGCGGAAACGCCGTCAACCGCATGATCGATGAACACCTCGAGGGTGTCGAGTTCATCTCGGTAAACACCGACGCGCAGGCGTTGCTGGCTTCCAAGGCGGACGTCAAGATCCAGATCGGCAAGAAGCTGACGCGCGGCCTCGGGGCTGGCGCGCGCCCCGATATCGGTCGTCAGGCCATCGAGGAGAACCGCGACGAGGTCTCGCGCGTGCTCGGCAACGCGGACCTGGTCTTCGTCACCTGCGGCATGGGCGGCGGGACGGGTACCGGTGCGGCGCCGGTGATCTGCGAGTTGGCGCGCGAGGCAGGCGCCCTCACGGTCGGCATCGTCACGCGGCCGTTCCTCTTCGAAGGGCGCAAGCGCATGCGGCAGGCCGAAGCGGGCATCGCCGAGATGCGGAAGCATGTCGACACCATGATCGTCGTGCCGAACGAGCGGTTGCTGGCCGTCGTCGGCAAGGGGATTCCGTTCCAGGACGCGCTCAAGAAGGCGGACGAGGTCCTGCTGCAGGCGACGCAGGGCATTTCGCTGCTCATCTCCAAGACCGGCCTCATCAACGTCGACTTCGCCGACGTGCGCACCGTGATGCAGAATGGCGGCTCGGCGCTCATGGGCACGGGCGTTGGCCGCGGCGAGAATCGCGCGACCGAGGCGGCACAGCAGGCGATCTCCAGCCCGCTGCTCGACAACGTGTCGGTGGCGGGCGCCGCCGGCGTGCTGCTCAACATCACGGGTGGCGAGGATCTCACGCTCGGTGAAGTCACGCAGATCTCGGACATCATCCACGATGCCGTGGGCGACGACTCGCAGATCATCTTCGGGTCGGTGACGGAGCCGGCCATGCAGGGTGAAGTGCGCGTGACCGTGATTGCAACCGGCTTTGATCGCGGCGCGGAGCAGGCGTCGCCGTCGGCGAGCGAGTCGGCGCGTCCGTCGATGGGGATGCGGACGGGAGGTGCGCCGGTCATTCCGTTCCCGAAGGCCAAGACGCAGCCGACGCCGGCCGCGCAGCCGCCGCTCACGCGCCCGTCGCGCGCGACTTCCGAGCTGGGTGACATGGAGATTCCGACCTTCATTCGTCGCCAGATGGACTGACCACGGCCGATCGCCGCTGGTCACTCGGGCCGACGTTCCGCACGCGGAGCGTCGGCCCGCTAGCTTGTGGGCCGAATGGGGTCCTGGTTGATCGCTCTGGTGGCGGGCGCCGTCGCGGCGCTCGCCGGGTACTGGCCGCTGGCCTCGCGCACGGGGTGGGCGGCGCGCGCCTCGGTCGCGGCTCGCTTCGTGGCGGTGCTGCTGACCGTCGCCCTCGTCGTCGATGCGCCGGCTGCGCCCGCCTCGCGCCTGGGGGCGTTCGTGGCCCTCGACGCGTCGGCCAGCTGGCGTCGCGGCGGCGACAGCGCGGCATGGCGTACCGCGGTGCGCGAGGCGCGCGACGCCAGCGCCGACTCGGTCTTTCTCTTCGGCGACACCGTGCGCGCCGGGGCGCTTCCCGGTGTCCCGCAAGACGCCGCGTCGCGCGTGCAACCGGCGGTCGAGCGCGCGCTGGCCGCGGGTCGCGCACTGGTTGTCGTGACCGACGGCGAGTTGTCCGATCCCGAAGCGCTGCAGGCGCTCCCGGCCGGATCGCAACTGATCATCCCGACGCGGGCCCTCACGCGCGACTTGGCGATCGCGGCGCTCGAGGCGCCGTCAGCAGCCGTCGCCGGTGATTCGATCGACGTGCGACTCTCGGTGGCGGCGGGCGGGGCGGGGAGTGGCGCCGGGCGCCTTGTCGTGGCGCTCGATCGCACCCCGGTGCTGGATGCGCCGCTCGAAGCGCTCGGACCGTGGGGCGAGCGCACGGTGGTACTCCGTGTGCCGCTCGGCGACCGGTCTGGTGCCCTCGTGCTGCGGGCGTATGCGGCGTCGGCGCA
Organism: Gemmatimonadota bacterium; assembly: GCA_031372565.1. Classification (GTDB taxonomy): domain Bacteria; phylum Gemmatimonadota; class Gemmatimonadetes; order Gemmatimonadales; family Gemmatimonadaceae; genus JACPPC01. The sequence continues at coordinate 33,484 of JANMLN010000083.1, forward strand.
GGATGCCGAACCGGTGAACGACACGCTCGCCGTTGGGCTCGATGTGGCGCCGCAGGCGTCGGTCGTGTTTGCGTCGAGCAGCCCGGATGCCGATGCGCGGTGGATCGTGGCGCTGCTGCGCGGGGCGGTCGGCTTGCCGACGCGCGCGTACCTGCGCGTGGCCCCCGGCCAGTGGCGCGTCGAAGGCAGTCTGGCGCCGATCGCCGAGGCGGAGGTGCGGCGTCTCGTGGGGGCGGCGCCGCTGGCGGTGCTGCACGGGGACACGGCCATGTTTGGCGCGCCATCCACGGCGACGCGCGGGGCGCTCGCGCTCATCGCACCGCCGCGTGAGCGCACGGGCGAGTGGTACGCGATCGCTGCGCCCCCGTCCCCGCTCGCGGGGGCGCTCGGAGGGGTGCCGTGGGATTCGCTGCCGCCCATCGAGGTCGGCACGCCGGCCCGTGGCGATTGGACCGGCCTGATGGTGGCGCATGCGCGTGGTGAACGTCCCGTGGCGGCGGTCGTGGGCCGCAATGCGCCGCGACGTACCGTGGTGGTGACGGCCACGGGGTTCAGTGCATGGCGTGTGCGCGCGGGGGTGTCGGCAGACGCCTTCGGCGCGCTCTGGGGCGCTGCCGCCGACTGGCTCGCGGCTGACCGACCGGATATCCGCGCGGCGCGTCCGGCGGCTGGCGTGCTGCGTGAGGGCGATCCGGTGCGCTGGCGGCGGGGCGGGAGCAGTGACACGCTGGTGCGCGTGGTGGTCGCTCGACGCGGCGCGCGCACGGGCGAGGCGGGGCGTGCCGACACGCTCGAGTTGCGGTTCGCGCGCGACGTGAACGAGGCCGCGAGCGCCTCGCTCTCGCCGGGCACGTACGACGTGCGTGCGCCGGGCGGCGTGTCGGTACTCGTGGTGAATCCGTCGGCGGAGTGGGTGGCGCGTCGTCCCACCGTGGTGGCCGGGGCGGTGGGCACCGGCGCCGCGTCGGGGGAGGCACCCGGTGTGCGCACGATGGCGTGGCCCTTCGCCCTCGTCGTCCTCCTGCTCTGTGCCGAGTGGCTGCTGCGGCGACGCGCGGGACTCCGCTAGCGCACGAGTCGCGCACTAGCTTTGCCTGGATGCGGCTCATTCAGAAAGCGGGCGATCTTGCCCGTCGCTCGCTCTGGCAGCGTATCAAGGACGTTGCCCTCACCGACGTGGGCGTGCTCCTCACGGGGGGCGTGAAGGCGGGCGACCTCGAAGCGCTCGAGGAGCTGTTGCTCGCGGCCGATTTCGGTGTCGCGACCACGCTGCGGCTCGTGGCCGAGGTCGAGCGGATCGCGAAGCGCGGTGAGGCGAAGTCGGAAGCCGAGTTCCGTGAGGCACTGCGCGCGCTGATCGAAGCGGAACTGCGCAAGGGCAACAGCGCGAGCGCGCTCGCACGCGCCACCACCGGACCCACGGTGCTGCTCATCGTGGGCGTGAACGGTGCCGGCAAGACGACCTTCATCGGGAAGCTCGCGCACCAGTTGCGCGCCGAGGGGCGCAGCGTGCTCGTCGGGGCTGCGGACACCTTTCGCGCGGGCGCCATCGACCAGTTGCGCGTCTGGGCCGATCGCAGCGGTGCGCAGTTCGTGGGCGGGGCGGCCGGCGCCGACCCGGCGGCGGTGGCCTTCGATGCGATCGACGCCGGCGTGACGCGTGGTATCGACACGGTCATCATCGATACCGCGGGCCGGTTGCACACGAGCGACGCCCTGATGACCGAACTCAAGAAGGTCGCGCGCGTGGTGGCGAAGCGACTCCCGGGCGCGCCGCACGACACGCTGCTCGTGCTCGACGGGACGATCGGGCAGAATGCGGTGGCGCAGGCGCGTACGTTTGCGGCGGCCGTTCCTGTGTCGGGTCTGGTCATGACCAAGCTCGATGGCACGGCCAAGGGCGGCATCGTCGTTGCCGTGCACGACGCGCTCGATGTCCCGATCAAGTACCTCGGCACGGGCGAAGCCGCCGGCGATCTCGAGCCGTTTGACGCGGCCTCGTTCAGCCGCGACTTGCTCGACTAGCGCACCCGCGCATGGCGATGACCCGACGACGTGACGGCACGTGGAAGTCGGACGGAGAGCCACGCATCACGCTCGAAACGCCGATCACCTACCTGAAGGGCGTCGGTCCCGCGCGCGCGCAGGCGTTCGAGCGACTGGGCGTGCGCACCGCCGGCGAACTGCTCTTCCACGTGCCGATGCGGTACGAGGACGCGAGCACGATCCTGCCGATCAACACGCTGGCGCCTGGAATGGAAGGCACCGTGATGGGGACGGTGATCTCGAAAGGGATTCTGCCGACGCGCAAAGGGCTCAAGATCTTCCAGGCCGTGCTGCGCGATGCCACCGGCATGATCGAGGTTGCGTGGCCCGGCCAGCCCTTTCTCGATCGTACGATCAACAAGGGCGATACGCTGCTGGCGTCCGGCAGCGTGCGTTTCTACCATGGCCGCCAGCTGACGCCGCGCGAGTGGGTCAACCTCGGCGACAATCCGGACGGACTCGGCGGCCGTGTGCTGCCGGTCTATCCAGCCACCGAAGGGCTCTCGTTCAAGCTGATCCGCGGCTTGATCGAGCAGCACCTCGCGCCGCTGGCACCGCTGGTCAAGGACCCGCTTCCTGCCTCGGTGCTCGCCGAGGTCGGTCTGGCGCCCCTGGCCGAGGCGCTGGTGCTGGTGCACACGCCGAGCTCGATGGCCGATGCGATCCGCGGCCGTGACCGACTCGCGTTCGACGAACTGTTTGCGGTGCAATTGCTGCAGCGCCGGGCACGGGCCCTGGCACGGGCGCCGCGCACGGGTGTCGCGTTCGCCAAGCCGGGGGCGATGGCGCGCCAGCTCAAGGCGGCGCTGCCCTATGCGCTCACGCGGGCGCAGATGCGCGCGATCAAGGAGATTGTCGCGGACATGATGGCGCCGGAGAAGATGCATCGGCTGCTGCAGGGCGATGTGGGGGCGGGGAAGACGATCGTCGCGGTGTTCGCGGCGCTGGTCGCGATCGAGAGCGGATACCAGGTCGCGTTGATGGCGCCGACCGAACTGCTCGCCGAGCAGCATCACCGCACCGTGAGCGCGCTGCTGGCGCCGCTCGGCATCGTCCCCGTGCTGGTGACCGGCAGCCTGGGGGCGGCGGCGCGGCGCGAGGTCGCCACCCGGCTCGCGAGTGTCGAGCCGGTGCTCGCCATCGGGACGCATGCCTTGGTGCAGGACGGCACGCGCTTCGCGAAGTTGGGACTCGCGATCGTGGACGAGCAGCATCGCTTTGGCGTCGCGCAGCGCGCCGAACTGGGCGCCAAGGGCGCCGCCCCTGACGTGTTGCTCATGACGGCAACGCCGATTCCGCGCTCCCTCGCGCTGACCCTGCATGGCGACCTCGGTGTGAGCGTGCTGGATGAGCGCCCGCCGGGGCGCACGCCGGTGACCACGGCGCTCCGGCCGGAGGCGGCGCGGGGGCGGGTGCTCGAGTTCGTGCGTCGGCAAGTTGATGCCGGTCGGCAGGCGTACATCGTGTACCCGGTGATTGAACAGTCGGAGAAGTCCGACCTCAAGGCGGCGACCGTGATGTTCGCGGCGCTCGCCGAGGGTGCCTTGGCGGGTACGCGCGTGGCGCTGCTCCACGGGCGTCTCCCCACCACCGAGCGGGATGCCACGATGCGCGCCTTCCGCGACGGCGCGATCGACGTGCTCGTCGCCACGACGGTGATCGAGGTGGGGATCGACGTACCCAATGCGACCGTGATGGTCATCGAGCATCCCGAGCGGTTCGGGCTGTCGCAGCTGCATCAACTGCGTGGGCGCGTGGGTCGGGGCGCCGAGCAGTCGTACTGCATCCTGCTGGGCGACGTGGGCGAGGGCGCATCCGAGCGGCTGTCACTGTTCACCGCGACCGAGGACGGATTCAAGATTGCGGAGGCCGACTTGGGGCTGCGCGGCATGGGCGACCTGTTTGGCGAGCGCCAGCATGGCGTGCCCACGTACCGCGTCGCGGATCCGCTGCGGGACCGTGAGCTGGCGGTGCATGCGCGCGCCGCAGCGGACCGGACGCTGGCCGCGGACCCGCTCTTGCTGCGCCCCGAGCACGGGGCGCTCCGTGCGATGCTCGGGGCGCGCTACGAGACGGCGCTCACCCTGTTTCGCACGGGGTGATGACGCCGTCGTCTCGTCGGCGTACGTTTCCCACGATGGCACTCCACGACTCCATCGCGGTGCAGGACGGTCCGGCGGGCTCGCTCTTCGAGCGGCTCGTCGCCCTGTCGTCCGAGGCGATGCTGGCCTGCTCGTTCGAGGGCAAGATCCTGCACTGCAACCCCGCGTTCGCCGCGGTCCTGGGATGGACCTCGGCCGAGACGCGCGGGAGGCCGGTGAGCGAGCTGCTGCATCGCGACGACATGAGCACGGTGCTTGAGCGGTGGCGTGGGTCCGCGTCGACTGGCGAGATCGTGACGATGGATTGTCGGTGGATGCATCGCGACGGCGGCTGGGTCTGGCTGTCGTGGTCCGGGCGTATCGACGCCGATCTGGGCATGATGATCGGGGTCGGTCGCAACATCTCGCGTCGCAAGGCCGCAGAAGTGATCGATCGCGGTCAGCGCACGGTACTGGACGCCATTGCCCATGGACAGCCGCTGCCGGCGATCCTGCGCGGGGTCGTGGAGTTCGTGGAGCGTGAGTCACCGGGTGCGCTCTGCTCGGTCCTGACGCTCGACGAGACGGGAACGCACATGCACGTGGCCGCGGCGCCGAGCGTGCCGGACGTGTTCAACGCGGCCATCGAGGGCCTCGCCATCGGCGAGGCGGTCGGATCCTGCGGCACGGCCATCTGGCGACGTTCGCGCGTGGTCGTCACCGACATCGCGCAGGATCCCCTGTGGGCGGCGTACCGCGACCTGGCGCTCGTGCACGACCTCCGTGCCTGTTGGGCGGAGCCATTCTTCGGACCGGACGGGCACGTGCTTGGTGCGCTCGCCCTGTACGCGCGCGATGTGCGTGGGCCGGCGCCCGACGAGCTCGCCTTGCTCGAGGCCGCGGCCCGGCTGGCCGGCATCGCGGTGTCGAGTCGCCAGGCGGCCGAGGATCTCGAACTCGCGCAGCGCGCCATGGCGCACATGAGCGATATGGTGCTGATCTCGCGGCACGACGTGTCGATGGACGGACCGGGCCGCCTGGTCTTCGCGAACGCCGCCTTCGAGCGGACGGTCGGCTACTCGCGCGCCGAGATGCAGGCGCTCGGCCCGCGCCGCCTCGCGTCGTTGGTGACCGATGAAGGCGAAGCGGATGTGCGTCGCCGTCGCGTGCGGGAGGGCGCCGCGGTGCACAGCCCGATTGCCCTCCGCACGCGCGACGGCCGCACCCTGCCGGCCGAGCTGGAGATGGCCCCGATTCGCGACAGCGCCGGTCGCGTGACCCACACGCTCACCGTGGTGCGCGACCTCTCGCGCAGCGTGGAAGCGGAGGTCGAGTTGCGCCGTACGCAGTCGATTTTCCGCGCCATCCTCGACGCGGCACCGTTGGTCGTGTGGTCGATGGATCGGCAGGGGGTCTTCACGCGCGTGGAAGGACGCGGGCTCGAGTCGACCGGCATCGCCCCGGGGCAGCTCGTCGGAAGTTCGGCCGTCGAGTTCTTCCGGGACGTCCGCCTGAGCGGTGATGACGGCCGTTTCCACACCGCAGACGAAGTGACGAAGGCGGTGCTCGAACGCGGTGAGCGGCTCGTGGGCACGGTGCACATTCGCGGCCACTATTTCGAGGTCGCCGTCGGTCCACTGCGCAATGCCGACGGCGTGATCGAAGGCGAGGTCTGCGTGGCGTTGGTCGTCTCCGACCGCGTACGTCTCGAGACGCAGCTGCGCCACGCGCAGAAGATGGAGGCGGTCGGCCGACTCGCTGGCGGCGTGGCGCACGACTTCAACAACGTGCTGACGGCGATCCTCGGCTTCGCCACGGTGACGCTCGAGGATGTGCCGGCGGACGGCGCCGTGGCGGACGGTCTGATGGAGATCATCGCGGCGACGCGCCGCGCCGGGGATCTGACCAAGCGCCTGCTGGTCTTCTCGAGGCAACAAGTGCTGCAGCCGCGTTCGCTCCTGTTGAGCGAGATCGTCTCGACGTGCGAGAAGCTGCTGGTCCGCCTGATCGGCGAGGACGTCCAGCTTGCGACTTCGCACGCGGAGCCGGTCTGGCAGGTGCGCGGCGACCCGTCGCAGCTCGAGCAGGTGGTGATGAACCTCGCGGTGAACGCCCGCGACGCCATGCCGTACGGTGGAACGCTGCTCATCTCGACGCGTAGCCTGTCGGTCTCGGCGGCAACGCCTGCGCCCGATCCCTCGGTGCCCGCCGGCCAGTGGGTGCTGCTGTCCGTCTCCGACAACGGCGTCGGGATGGCCGAGGACGTGCTGTCGCGCATCTATGAACCGTTCTTCACCACCAAGGCGCCGGGCCGTGGCTCCGGCCTCGGCCTCTCGACCGTGTACGGCATCGTCACCCAGAGCGGCGGTCACGTGCACGTCGAGAGCACGCTGGGCGCGGGCACCACGTTCCGCGTCTACCTGCCGCGCGAGGAGAGCGACGTGGTGCGCGTCGAGACGCCCGCGAAGCCCGAGCGCCCGGGTGCAGGAACCGAGACCGTGCTGATCGCCGAAGACGATCGCGGTGTGCGCGACCTGATTCGGCTCGCGCTCTCCCGGTTCGGCTACAAGTGCCTCGTGGCGGCGTCGGGGGAGGAGGCATTGGGCATTGCTGCCGCGCACGACGGGCCGCTGCCGATTCTCGTCTCCGACGTGGTGATGCCCCGCATGAGTGGTCCGCAACTGCGCGATCGCCTGCTCGCCATTCGCCCCGAGACGCGCGTGCTCTTCCTCTCGGGCTACACGGACGACGAGATGATCAAGCGCGGGGTGCTCGAGGACGGCGTCGCGTTCCTGCAGAAGCCGTTCCCGCCCGATGCGCTGGCGCGCAAGGTCCGCGAGGTACTCGACAAACCGTGACCGTGGCGCGGCGCGCTATCGCGCGCGCACCAGCGCCATGCCATCCGGCTCTCGCCCCGCGGCGAGGAGTCGCACCACCGTTCGCTTGACGAGATCGACTTCCGCGATCCGGTCCATCGCCGCCAATGCGACGAACGCGCGCGTGCCCGACGGGTCCATCAGGATGCCCAGTGGGACGGCGGAGGTGCCCATCTGCGCACCCAGCAGTTGCGGTCGCACGAGCGCGGAATCGACCGTGAACGTCAGCACGCCATCGGGGCGCCCGGTCCTCACATCGTAGAAACCGAGCGTGCTGCTCTGCGCGTTGGAGAGCACGACCGTGCGGCCGTCCGGGGTGAACTTGAGGCGATTCGGAAACTTCCCCGTAGGCATCGATCGCAACGTGTCGAGCGTGGCCGCGTCGAGAATCGTGACGCGCTCGAGCGTGCGGTCGGCCGTCCAGAGCGAGCGGCCGTCGGGCGACAGGTCGATCGCCTCGGGAAACTTTCCGAGTACGGTTGTCTTGAGGCGCGTGCGAGCGACGAGATCGAGCATGCTCACGCTCCCCGAGCCCAGATTGGCGGTATACGCGCGCGTGCCGTCCTTCGACGTCACGAGCAGGTGCGTCCCTTGCTGCTCCGTGCCGATGGCTTGTACCACCGTGCCGGCCTCCACGTCGACCAGCAGCACCGCCTGGTTCGCTTCGACCGTGACGACCACATGCCGACGGTCGGGCAGCCACGCGATGCCGTGCGGGCGCCGATACGATCCAAGATCGATCGTGCGAACGACGGCGAGCCGGTCGAGGTCGAGCACCGCCAACGATCGGCCGGGCGATGACGCCGTGCCGTAGTTGCAGGCCACCGCGAGGCGGCCGTCGTCGCGCACCGACACTTCGTGCGGCCCCTCGCCCACGGGCAGCGTGGCGATGATGGCGCCGTCCGCGAGATTGATGAGCGACGCGGTCGCCTCGGCCTTGTTGAGCACGATGAGCCGATCGCCGGGACGCTGTGCGCCGAGCGGCAGGGCAACGAGGCAAGCCGCGGCGACGAATCGCCACATCATGGAGCGCCTCCCGTCCGCACGGTGGCACGTTCTTCGCTCCGCGCACGATGGCCGAGAATCTCGCCCATCAGATCGAGCTGCGCGGGACGCGGCCCGGGGATCGCCCCGATGCGGGGACCGAACTCCATCGTCTCGTCGCCGGCCACCGTGAAGCGGGGCCACGCGGCGAGGTCCGGTCCGTTGGGATCACCCACCGCGGCGAATCGCGCCCAGGCCCCCGACATGGCGACGGCCAGCGTCGTGTCGTACGGGGTCGTGCCCCACAGCGGCGAGGTGGAGCCGCGCACACCGAACACGAACGGGATCTCCGAGCCGTGGAAGGCGCCGACCGCGAGCCCCGTCATCCCGTTCGCCACGCGCGTGTAGTAGTAGCGGAACACCGGGACGCCGGCGCGTGAGAGCGCACGAGCGGTCTCGCGCGTTGTGGCCGTGAAGACATCATCGGTCCAGAGCAGGCGGTAGGCGCGGACCGGGCCAGCCGGGCCCTCGGCCGGAGGGTAGGCAGCAAGCGCCCGCGCCGCGAACGTGGCGGGATACGAGGCACGGACGGCCGAGTCGAGCTCGGCTGCGGTTCGCAGCTTGAGGTCACGCACGAGCACCGTGCTCTCATCGGCGTTCGAGCCGACGATCACCGGCACCTTGGCGACGCGCCCGGAGAGCAGCGCGAGCGTCGGCGCTTCCACCAGGAAGGTGCCATCGACGACCTCGGGATAGGCCGATATACCGAGCGAGGACACGCGAGCCAGCAGCGAATCGGCGGGCATGGCGCGCAGTGCGGCCAGCGCGTCGGCGCCGCGGCCTGACACACCGGCCGTGAGCGCGGTGGCGAGCCCGGCCCGTTCGCCAGTGCGCGCGGAATCCGGCCCGCTCAACGGCACGGTAAATCGATAGGTGTTGCCGCTTTCCATGATCGCGCGGTGGAAGAGTCCGCGCGACATCGGGGACACGAGGTGCAGGCCCACCGAGAACGCGCCGGCCGACTCACCGAAGATCGTGACGTTCGCCGGATCGCCACCGAAGGCGGCAATCTCGCGTTGCACCCACCTGAGCGCCGCGACCTGATCAAGAAAGCCGTAGGCGCCCGAGCCCTTCCCGTTCGCCTCGGCCGAGAGCGCCGGATGGGCCAGATAGCCGAACACGCCCAGGCGATAGTTGATCGTGACGACCACCGCGCCCAGCTGGGCGAGCCTCGTACCGTCGTAGATGGTGCTGCGGCCGCTGCCATGCGTGAAGCCGCCGCCGTGAATCCAGACCATCACCGGTCGCTTGGTGCCGCGCGGGGCGGCCGACCAGACATTGAGCGTGAGGCAGTCTTCGCTCACGGGGTCCATGGGACCGCCGAACATCTTGGTGAGACGGTCGGTCTGCATGCACATCGGCCCGTACGCCGAGGCGTCGCGCGGCGTGCGCCACGCCACGGGTGCGACGGGCGGTTTCCAGCGCAGTGCGCCGGCAGGTGGCGCCGCGAACGGAATCCCGAGCCAGCGCGATACGCCGGCCGAGTCCCGGCCGTCGACCGCGCCCAGCGACGTGACCACGCGCTGTGGCGCCGCCGACTGCGCCTCAGCGGAGCCGAAGCCGAAGAGCAGCACAGTGGCCGTAATGATGAGGAACTGGATCGGGCGCATCGGGGGCATGTGGGTGAGGCGTCAGAGAGCGAGGAAGCGGTCGCGGGCGACGTCGAGCTCGTCCGCGAGCGTGCGCTGGGCGCCCGGAAGAGCGGCCACGCGTGCGAGGGCATCGGCCAGCGTTGCCGAGAGGCGCTCACGCCAGAGCGGCGCGGCGTTCCACTCGGCATCGGCAGCGGCGAGGAGTGTCACGAGGAGGTCACCGGGCTGCCCGTCGGCCGCCAGGAGGGGATCGGCAGAGAGTCGGTCCAGCGCGAGCGGGATGACGCGGTCGAGCGCTCGTCCTTCGCTCAGCAGGAAGCGGACCTCGCCGTGCGAGAGGGCGTCCAGCGGCACGCGCAGCGCGCGCGACAGCCGCGCCACGCGCGGACCGCCGTACGCCCCCTTCGCGATATCGAGCCCCTCGAGCGCGGCCAGCGAGCCGGGGAGGGGCGGATCGGCGTCCACCATGCGCGAAAGGTGCGGCGGGGGGGCCGCCCGCGCCATTATCTTTGTCGGTCAACTCCTGCCCGCACCCATGACGACGCCCTTCGCCCGTATCGCCGAGCTCCCACAGCACGTCGGCCAGACCGTGACCGTTCGCGGTTGGGTCACGCACCTCCGTTCATCCGGCAAGATCGCCTTCGTGGTACTGCGCGATGGCACCGGGCTGATGCAGGGGGTCGTCATGAAGAACGCCGTGAGCCCCGAGGCGTGGGGCCGGTTCGGCGAGTTGACGCAGGAGGCGTGCGTCGCCGTCACGGGAGAAGTCCGGGCGGAGCCGCGCTCGCCGGGGGGCCACGAGCTGGGCGTGAGCGAGCTGACGATCATCGGCGTGTCGCCGCTGGATTATCCGATCCAGCCGAAGGAGCACGGGATCGACCACCTGCTCGACAACCGCCATTTGTGGTTGCGCACGCCGCGGCAGGTCGCCATCGCGAAGATCCGGCACGAGATCGAGCAGGCGATTCACGATTTCTTCTATGAGCGCGGCTTCCTGCGCGTCGACACGCCACTGCTCACGGCGGCGATCGGCGAGCGGAGCGGCCTCTTCAGCACCGAGTACTTCGAGGAAGGGAACGCCTATCTCGCGCAGACGGGCCAGCTGTACGGTGAGGCCGCCGCCGCCGCGTTCGGCAAGATCTACACCTTCGGTCCCACCTTCCGCGCCGAGAAGAGCAAGACGCGCCGCCACCTCACCGAGTTCTGGATGATCGAACCCGAAGTGGCCTTCAACGATACGCACGACAACATGCGCCTGCAGGAAGATCTGGTCTGCTTCCTCGTCGAGCGCGTGCTGGAACGTCGACAGGCCGAGCTGGCCGAGCTTGAGCGCGACGTGAGCAAGCTGCGCGCCGTGGTGCGGCCGTTCGTGCGCCTCGACTATACCGACGCGATCACGCTCGTGCAGGGGAAGGGAAGCGCCGCCAAGTGGGGTGACGATCTGGGTGCCGAAGACGAGGCGCTCATCGTCGCCGACTACGACCGTCCCGTCTTCGTCATGAACTACCCGAAGGAGGCCAAGGCCTTCTACATGAAGGAGAACCCGGACGATCCGCGCACCGTGTTGTGCGATGACCTGCTGGCTCCCGAGGGGTACGGGGAAATGATCGGCGGTTCGCAGCGTGAGGATGACTACGACAAGCTGCTGCACCGCATTCGAGAGGAAGGGTTGCCCGAGGACGCGTACGGGTGGTACCTGGACCTGCGCAAGTACGGCACCTTCCCGCACTCGGGGTTCGGGCTCGGCCTGGAGCGCACGATCGCGTGGATCTGCGGCACGCCGCACATCCGCGAAGTGATCGCGTTCCCGCGCATGATGCACCGGCTGCGTCCGTAGGCCGCTCCGGTGACGACGCGTCCGACTCCCGATTACGCGTCCGGCGTCTGGGCGCACATCTTCGCCCCGCGCGCCAAGGGTGAGGTGCGGTACTGGCTGGTGAAGTCCGAGCCCGACGTGTTTTCGTGGGAGCAGTTGAACGCCCGCGCCGATCGCACCACGCACTGGGACGGCGTCCGCAACTACTCGGCGCGCAACTTCATGCTCGACGGCATGGCGCTGGGTGATCGGGTGTTCTATTACCACTCGAACGCGAATCCGCAGGCGATCGTCGGCATCGCCGAAGTCGCGAAGCTCGCGTACCCTGATCACACACAGTTCGAGAAGGGGAACGACTACTACGACGGCGACGCGACGCCCGACGCGCCGACCTGGTGGATGGTGAACGTGCGCGCGGTCGAGACGCTGGCGCGGCCGGTGACGCTCGCCGAGATCAAGGCGACGCCGGCGCTGGCGAACATGGCGCTGCTCAAGGTCGGGCGGCTGTCGGTTGTGCCGGTGACGCCGGCGGAATGGGCCGCCGTGCTCGACCTGGCGAAGACGCCGGTGCCGGTGGCGACGAAGCAGGTCGTGAAGAAGGTCGTGAAGAAGATCGCCAAGCAGGTCGCGCGGAAGAAGACGTCTACCAAGACGAAGTAACGATACAGGCACAAGCAGGTCCTTCGCTTCGCTCAGGACGACAACTGGTGTGACCATGACGACTGCCATCGCTCCCCCGCTCACCGCCTTGGACCTCGACGCCCACTGGATGCCGTTCACGGCGAATCGCGCGTTCAAGGCAGCGCCACGGCTGCTCGCCCGCGCCGAGGGCATGTATTACACGGATGTCGACGGCAACCACATTCTTGATGGGTGCTCCGGCCTCTGGTGCGTGAACGCAGGGCACGGCCGCAAGCCGATCAGCGATGCGATCGCGCGCTCCGCAGCGGAGCTCGACTTCGCGCCGAGCTTCCAGATGGGACATCCCGCCACCTTCCAGCTGGCGACGCGACTGGGCGCGATGCTCCCCGGTGAGATCGACCACGTGTTCTTCACCAACTCGGGCTCCGAGGCGGTGGACTCTGCGCTCAAGATCGCGATGGCGTACTGGCGCGCGCGCGGGGAGCCCCAGCGCACGCGATTCGTCGGCCGGTTGCGCGGCTATCACGGGGTGGGCTTCGGTGGTATCTCGGTCGGCGGCATCGAGCCCAATCGTGCGCCGTATGCCGCACAGTTGATGCCGGGGGTCGATCACCTGCCGCACACGCATGGCCTCGCGGCCAACCTGTTCAGCAGGGGGCAGCCAGCGAGCGGGGCGGAACTCGCCGATGTGCTCGAGCAGATCGTCGCCGACCGCGGGGCGCAGACGATCGCCGCCGTCATCGTCGAGCCGGTCGCTGGTTCCACCGGCGTGCTCGTGCCGCCCACGGGCTACCTCGAACGGCTGCGGGCCATCTGCGATGCACACGGCATCCTGCTCATCTTCGACGAAGTGATCACGGGCTTCGGGCGTCTTGGCGCGCCGTTCGCGGCGGACTACTTCGGGGTGCTCCCCGACATGATGACCGTAGCCAAGGGAATCACCAACGGGTCCGTGCCGATGGGGGCCGTGTTCGTGCGGCGTGCCATCTACGAGACGACCATCGCGGCCACGCAACGCGGGATCGACTTCTTTCACGGCTACACGTACAGCGGGCACCCGCTGGCGTGCGCGGCCGCGATGGCAACGCTCGACGTCTACGAGGCCGACGGCTTGTTCACGCGCGCGGCAACGCTCGCCTCGCACTGGGAATCAGTGCTCCACGCGCTGCGCCCGCTGCCGAACGTGGTCGATATTCGCAACATCGGCCTCATGGGTGCGGTGGAGCTGGCGCCGCGCGATGGCCTGCCCGGCGCGCGGGGCATGGACTGCCTCGCGGGCGCCTTCAAGCGCGGGTTGCTCGTCCGCGTGACCGGCGACACGATCGCACTGTCCCCGCCGCTCATCTCGGAGCGCGCGCATCTCGACGAGATGGGCACCATTCTCACGGATGTCATCCGGTCGGTGGCCTAGCATGCGGAACAGAGGGAGCCTGTGGTCGCGCGCTCGCCTGGCGCTGCCGGGCCGGTTGGCGGTGCGCCGTGCCATCGTGCTCGGCGTTGTTGTGGCGGCAGCGGCCGGTGCGCAGTCGAACAAGCCGCGCGCGCGCGAACTGGGCATTCCCATCGGCGGGACCGCCGGTCCACTGGATGCCATCACGGATGTGGCGGGGGTCGAGGTTGGTCACACCACGTTGATCAGCGGAAGCGGTCGCCGGCAGGTAGGGAAGGGACCCGTGCGCACCGGCGTCACCGTCGTGCTGCCGCGCGGTCGCGCGAACGGGGACCCGGTCTTCGCCGCCTGGTTCACGCTCAACGGCAACGGCGAGATGACGGGCACGACCTGGGTGCGGGAGAGCGGCTACCTCGAAGGTCCCGTCGCCATCACCAACACGCATTCGGTCGGTGTGGTGCGCGATGCCGTCATCCAGTGGGAGCTGACCCAGAAGACCGTGCTCCAGCCCTGGTGGCTGCCGGTCGTGGCCGAGACGTTTGATGGCGGCCTGAACGACATGAACGGCTTTCACGTGAAGCCGGAGCACGTGCTCGCTGCGCTGAATGGCGCGCGCGGTGGCGTGGTGGCCGAGGGGAGCGTGGGCGGTGGTACCGGTATGCGCTGTCACGGGTTCAAGGCGGGCATCGGGACGGCGTCACGCGTGCTGTCGATGACAGAGGGCGGGTACACGGTCGGCGTCCTCGTCCAGTGCAACTACGGCGCGCGAGCAGACCTCCGGATCGCTGGCGTACCGGTTGGCACGGAGATCAGCGACCTGCTGCCCTGCTACGGCGGCTCGGCGCCGTCATCGTTGGGGCCCCGATGCGATCAGCCCGAGCCGGGCGACGCCGCCACCCAGGAGCAGGGATCGATCATCGTCGTCGTCGCGACGGACGCGCCGTTGCTACCGCATCAACTCGATCGCCTCGTGAAGCGCGTGGCCGTGGGCATCGGGCGCCAAGGCGGGTTCGGCGGCAACTCGTCGGGCGACATCTTCATCGCCTTCTCGACGGCAAATCCCGACGTCTGGGCGACCGATACGACGAGTACCGTGCGCATGATCGGCAATGATCGCCTCACGCCGTTGTTCCGGGCCACGGCCCAGGCGACGGAAGGCGCGATCACCAATGCGCTGCTCGCGGCCGAGACGATGACGGGGGCGGACGACCTGCGCGTGTCGGCGCTGCCGATCGACCGGCTTCGCGCGATCATGGCGAAGTACGGGCGACCGCTCGCACCATCCCGGTGAACGATCCTGCCGCACAGTTCGCGTGCTCGAAGGTTGTACGTCGTTGATGTCCCCTACTCCGGAGTCCGCATGATGTCCCGTGTCGTTCGAGTCACCCTCGTCGCGCTTGCCGTGACCGGCGCGTGTGCGCTTCCCACGCGAGCAGTCGCGCAGTCCGCGATGGATACCGTCACGATCCGCACCGTCAAGGTCGCCGACGGCGTGTTCATGCTGGTCGGTTCAGGCGGCAACATCGGCGTGTCGGTGGGCGAGGATGGCGTTGTCCTGATCGACGACCAGTTCGCCCCGCTGACGACCAGGATTCTCGCCGCCGTCCGGGCGCTGTCGCCCAATCCGGTCAAGTTCCTCATCAACACGCACTTTCACGGCGACCACACGGGCGGCAACGACAACATCGGCAAGACCGGTGTCGTGATCGTCGCGCAGAACAACGTGCGCGAGCGCCTCTCCAAGGAGCAGTTCTCGGCCCGCTTCAAGTCCCGGACGCCGCCGGCACCGAAGGCCGCGCTGCCGGTCGTGACCTTCCCGACCGAGACGGAGATCCACATGAACGGCGAGACGCTCGAGGCGCACCACATCCCGAAGGCGCACACCGATGGTGATGCCATCGTGAAGTTCGTGAAGGCGAACGTGGTGCACGGCGGCGACGTCTTCGTGCGCTACGGCTTTCCGTTCATCGATCGGGAGAGCGGCGGCACCTTGCTCGGCATGGTCAGCGGCATCGAGAAGCTGCTGTCGGTGACGGATGCGAACACCAAGTACATCCCCGGCCACGGCGAGCTCGCGACGCGGTCCGATGTCGAGGGTTTCCTGGCGCTGCTCAAGACGGTGCGGGATGCCGCGCAAGGGGCGATCCGGAAGCAACAGGCGTTGCCGGCGTTTCTGGCCAGCAAGCCGCTGGCTGTCTACGAGACCAGGTTCGGGGCCAACGGCTTCGTGAAGGCCGATGACCTGCTCACGCTCGCGTACGAGGAGCTCGGCGGCGCCAGGAAGTAGCCGTGATGACCGATCCTCCATCGGGGCGCGTGCCCATGCCGGGCGACCCGGACCGCTCCGCGAGCGACAAGGGCGCCTGTTGGCGACCCGATGCCGCAACGCGTCGCGTTCTCGGCGACTGGCGCGCGTAGACCCGCCCGTTAGAGTTGGTTCAGGCAGGTTGAGCCAGCCCGAGCCGATCTTCCTCCACCTGTCACACACAGAGCTCATGCTGCAGTTGTCGCCACGATGTGAACGCGCGCCGCGCTGGTACCGCCTCGCGAGTCGCACGGAGGAGCGGTGAGCCGTCTTCCGCATGTCGCCGTCCTCGGTGGCGGCCCGGCCGGCTGCGGTGCCGCGTACCAGCTGCGTCGCACCGGCAAGGCCACGGTCACGCTGATCGAGAAGCAGGACGTCGTGGGTGGCAATGCCGGCTCCTTCCAGTGGAGCGGGCAGTGGCTCGATTACGGCAGTCACCGCTTGCACCACACCGCCGCGCCGCACATCCTCGCCGACATCAAGCAGATGCTCGGCGACGATTTCGGTGATTTCTCGCGTCACGGCCGCATTCGCCTCCGCGGCCAGTGGCTGCACTTCCCGATCCAGACGATGGACCTGCTCCGGCGCCTCGACAAGCCGTTCGCGTTGGGCATGGGGTGGGACATGGTGATGGGGAAGCTCGCCAAGCGTGCCGAGGGCGACACGTTCGCCTCGGTGCTCCGGGCGAATCTCGGACCGACGATGAGCGAGGGGTTCTACTTCCCGTACGGCCGCAAGATGTGGGGACGCGAACCGGAGGAGCTGTCGGCGATTCAGGCACGCAAGCGCGTGACCGCGGGCAGCTTCGGCAAGTTGATCAAGCGACTGCTGAATCCGGTTGGCGGCGGCAACTACTTCTACATGCGCGAAGGGTACGGTCAGATTTCGCGTGCCTATGCGCAGGAGGCTACGCGGCTCGGCGCCGACATCGTCCTCGGTTGGGGGGCGTCGCGCGTGGAGCCGTCGCCCGTGGAGGGATACACCTGGCGCATCACGATGACGCGCGGCGAGGAGGTGCGCACGATCGACGCGGACTACATCTGGTCCACCATTCCGATCACCTTGCTCGCGAACATGATGCCGACGCCGCCCGCGCCCGAGGTGGTGCAGGCGTCACGGGAGATCCAGTATCGCGCGATGGTGCTCGTGTACGTGAAGCTGCCGGTGCACCAGTACACCACCACCGACGCGCACTATTTCCCGGAAGAGAACGTGCGCGTGACACGCCTGTCGGAGCCGAAGAACTATTTCCGCTCGACATCGCCACAGGGCAGTACGGTGCTGTGCGGCGAGTATCCGTGCACGATCGGCGACGAGCTGTGGACCGCGACCGATGCCCAGCTCGCGGAGCGCATGGCGAGGGATGCCGCGACCGCCGCGATCCCGTTTCCGGCGGCGCCCACCGATGTGCTGATTCGACGCTTGCCGCAGGCATATCCGATCTACCTGCGCGGATACGAGAAGCCGTTGGGTGTGCTCGACGACTGGGCGGCGGCACAGACCAACATTCTCGTGTACGGACGCCAAGGGTTGTTCGCCCACGACAACACCCACCATGCCCTCTTCATGGCGTACTCGGCCGTGGAGTGCCTGAACGGCATGTCGTTCGATCACCACAAGTGGAGCGAGTTCCGGCAAGTCTTCAAGACGCATGTCGTCGAAGACTGACGCTTCGGCGTCAATCGTTCTGGTGCTCGTCGCGATCGCCGTCATCGCCCGCGTGATCGGATTGGATGGCGGGCTCTGGGTGGACGAGGTGTACTCGCTCGTCCGTTCCTTCCGTGAACCGGTCGGCACCATCGTCACCGAGTACTGGGGGGACAATCATCATCCCCTGTACGCGGTGTTGGCGCACGCAAGCCGGGCCGTGTTTGGTGAGTCGCCGTGGAGCGTGCGATTGCCGGCGATGTTGTTTGGCGTCGCGGCAGTCCCCATGTTGCTGCGACTCGGACAACAGGTTGCCTCGCGGCGCGAGGCGATCATGGCGGCGCTGCTGCTCGCCCTGTCGTACCACCACGTGTGGTTCTCGCAGAACGCGCGCGGGTACAGTGCGATCGCCTTCTTCACCATCGCGACGCTCTCGGCGCTGCTGCAGGGGGTGGTGAGTGGCGAGCGGCGCCATTGGTTGCTGTACGCGGTGCTCGCCTCCCTCGGCGCGTACACGCACCTGACCATGATCTTCGTGGTGGTGGGCCACGCGGCGGCACTGGCGCTCTGGCTGGTGATGACCCGGCTGCCGGAGCGTGCACGGCTCGTGCGCCTGGGTATCCTGGCGTTCGGGCTCTCGGCGGTGGGCACCGTGCTCCTGTATGCGCCGATGCTGCGTGGCGTGATCGCGTATTTCACGCAGCAGAAGTCGGGGATGTCCGGTGTGTCCACACCGTCGTGGGCGGCGGCGGAGCTGGTCCGCGGCCTCCTGGTCGGCCTCGGTGCGGGTGGAGCGGTGGTCGCCGCCGGCGCCCTGTGTATCGGCGCGCTGGTCGGGGTGCTGGGCGTCCGCTCGCTCTGGCGCACGCAGCGGCTGTTCCTCCTCGCGATGATCGCACCGATCGGCGTGACCATTCTTGGTGCCGTTGCGACCCGCGGAACGATGTATCCCCGGTTCTTCTTCTTTGCGATCGGACCCGCGATCCTGATCGCGGTGCATGGCGCATTCGTGACCTGTCGCTGGTGTGCGGCGCGTTTCCCGAGGCTGGGGACCGGGGACCGGTTGGCCACGACGGCCGTCTCGGTCGGCATCCTGCTGTCGGCGCTCTCCTTGTCGGCCAACTATCGCTTTCCGAAGCAGGACTTCGCGGGGGCGATGGCGTACGTGCTGGCGTCGCGCGCGGCGACTGATGGGGTGGTCACGGCGGGGATCCCGTCCAATCCACTGAACACCCTGTACCTGCAGCCGTGGCCCGTCGTCAGGACACGTGCGTCACTCGATTCGGTGCGGGCGACGGTGTCACGCACCTGGGTGATCTGGAGCTTTCCGCGCATTCTCGAGCGCAGTGCGCCCCAGATCGCGGCGCTGCTATCGCAGGACTGTCCCCATCCGCGTACGTTTCGCGGGACCGTTGGTGGCGGTGACATTCTGGTATGCGTGCTCAATCGGCCATGACAAAGCTCATCATCCAAATCCCGTGCTACAACGAAGCGGAGACGCTGCCGCCCACGCTGCGCGACTTGCCGCGTGCGATTCCCGGGATTGATGTCATCGAGTACCTGATCATCGACGATGGAAGCCGGGACGAGACGTCCGCCGTTGCCCGGGCTCATGGCGTGCATCATGTGGTGCGGTTCCCGCGCAACAAGGGGCTCGCCGCGGCGTTTCGCGCCGGGATCGAGGAGTTGCTGCGTCAGGGCGCGGATCTGATCGTCAACACCGACGCGGACAACCAGTACCAGGCCAGCGACATTGCGACGCTGGTGCGTCCGATTCTCGAGGGGCGCGCCGAGATGGTGGTGGGCGACCGGGGCGTCGGTGAGCTGCCGCACTTCTCGCCGATCAAGCGCAAGCTCCAGGTGTTGGGCAGCTGGGTGATCGGCCGCGCGGCGGAACTCAAGACGCCGGATGCCACCAGCGGATTTCGCGCGCTCTCGCGGGAGGCCGCGCTCAAGACGGTGGTGCTGAGCAACTACTCCTACACGCTGGAGTCGCTGATTCATGCCGGCAGTCGGCGGGCGGCGGTCGCGTTCGTCTCGATCGGCATCAATCCGCAGACGCGCCCGTCGCGCCTGATGAAGTCGATTCCGCACTATATCCGCAAGTCCGGCATCACGATTCTTCGTGCGTACATGCGCTATCGCCCGCTCCGGGTGTTCACCGCGATTGGTGCGGTGCTCGTGGCGCTCGGGCTGATTCCCGCCATCCGATTCGTGTACCTGTACGCGACCGGCAATCGCGTCGGACATGTCCAGTCGCTGATTCTCGCCGCGATTCTGATGATCGTCGGTTTCCAGATCCTGCTGATCGGACTGCTGGCCGACCTGATTGCCAACAACCGGCAGCTGCTCGAGGAGACGCTCTACCGGGTGCGAAAGCTCGAACTCGCCCCGGAGAAGGAACAGGACGGATGAGGGCAGGGGCCGCACCTGCGGCGAAGCGGTCGTGGTTCAAGCATCCGGCGGTGCGCATCGGTGTCAGTGTGCTGGTGCTCGCGCTGTTGTTCACCGCGCTGCCCTTTGCCGACATTGCCGCTGCCATCAAGCGCGTGCCCGCCATCGTGTGGCCGACCGCGCTCGCCGTGTACATGACGCTGCACCTCATCGGTGTTGCCAAGTGGCGCCTGCTCGTGAATGCGGCCGGCGCCGGCCTCTCGTTTCGGACTGCCGCTCGGGCCTACTACATGGGCTTGTTCGGCAACACGTTCCTGCCCTCGATTGTCGGTGGCGACGTCGTGCGCGCGGGCGTCGCACTGCGTGCCACGCGATCGAAGAGCGGACTCGTGCTCGGCAGCCTGGTCGATCGGTTGCTCGACATCACCGGACTGGCCGCGGTCGCCGGCATCGGAGCGCTGCTGTCGCCGCGCGCGCTCGACGCGCAGAGCCGTCGCATCTTTCTGACGCTTGGGGCGGTTCTGGCGGTAGCGGGTCTTGGCGCCGCGGTGGGGGTGATGTTGCTGCCGGTGCGACGCCTGCCGTGGAAGGTGCGTCGGCGCCTCGTTGCGGTCCGCAAGGCGATTCGTGCGACAGCGAAGAGTCCGGCCGCGCTGGTCAGCGCGTTTCTGATGGGGATGGCGCTGCAGTCCTTGTTGACGATACTGAATTGGTGGCTCGGACGCGTGATCGGCATCGACATCCCGATCTATGTCTGGCTGTTCGTGTGGCCGTTGGCCAAGGTTGCGGGGCTCTTGCCGCTCACGCAGAACGGCATCGGCGTGCGTGAGGCTGCGCAGGCGGCACTGTTCGCGCCCTTCGGCGTTCGGGCCACGGCGGCGGTCGCGACCGGGCTTGTCTTCGAGGTCGTGATCATCACGGGCGGCCTGCTTGGCGGCGTGGTGGCGTGGTTCCTGAGCACCTCCTCGCAGGAGCATGCGGCGCTGCTGGCGAGTCGACAGGCGAAGCCGGAGACTGAGTGAACGGGTGCCCGGACCGGGTGTGGCTTCAGCGCACCGACTGCGTGGCGCGGTTGCGACAGCATGGTCGGCAGTCTGCAGGCGGTGGCACGTAGCTGCCGCACGCTCCACCGACCTGCACCAGTGGATTGCCAGTGTGCACCAGGCCGATTCTTGGCATCGACTTTGCACTGTCTGGCAGGGTATACCGTAGTATTATGACGCAGCTCGGCTCCGTCGCTCGTCCACGAGAACGCTTTCCCGCTCATGACTGGCCCGAACGCATCGAAGAGCCGCACGGAGGACGACGCCGACTGCCTGGTCGACGTGGTCATTCCGGTGCTGAACGAAGCTCGAGTCCTCGCCAGCAGCGTGGAGGAGGTTCGTCGGTATCTGGGCGCCAGCGTGCCGTGGCGCTGGCGCGTGATCATCGTCGACAACGGCTCGACAGATGGGACAGACGAGGTGGCGCGAGCGCTCGTCGCCAAGCATGACGACGTGCGTTTTCTGCAGCTGCCGCAGCGCGGTCGTGGCCGTGCACTGCGCCATGCGTGGACGCAAAGCGACGCTGACATCATGTGTTACACCGACGTCGATCTGTCGACCGAACTGGCGGCGCTGCCCGTGCTCGTGCACGCACTCCGCCACGAAGGGTACGATCTCGCCACGGGGTCGCGTTTGTTGCCGGGATCGCGCACCAAGCGGTCGTTCAAGCGCGAACTCATCTCGCGCTGCTACAATCTGATCGTCAAGCTCGTCCTCGGCACGTCCTTCAGTGACGCACAGTGCGGCTTCAAGGTCGTCACGCGTGAAGTCGTGCGCGAGATCATTCCGCAGGTGCAGGACGAGTCGTGGTTCTTCGACACCGAACTCCTGGTGCTCGCCGAGAAGCAGAAGTACCGGTTGAAGGATCTCGCCGTGGAGTGGATCGAGGACGACGATAGCCGCGTGAAGATCGTGAAGACGGCGGTGGACGACCTCAAGGGGGTGTGGCGGTTGCGTGTCGCGCTCTGGCGCGGGGCATTCCGGCCCAGGGATCGTGCGGCGCAGCCCGTCTCGAAGCAGGTCCGTTGACGGCAGCCCTCTTTGTCACCGGCGCAACCGGGTTCGTGGGGCGCCGACTGGTCGATGCCCTGGTGCGCTCGAACGTGACCGATGTGCGCCTGTTGGTGCGCTCTGCGCCCAGCCATGCGGCGACGTTTGCCATGCCGGCGACCTGGCAATCTGTCCCGGGAGCGCTCGACTCGTCCGCCACCTGGCGCGATTCGCTCCGTGGCGTGCACACGGTGGTGCATCTGGCATCATCGAGCGGCAAGGCGTCGCGAGCGACGCACGAGCAGGTGATCGTGCATGGGACGGCGGCGCTGATTGCGGCGGCGCGACACGCCGGCGTCAAGCGCTTCCTCTACGTGAGCAGCGTTGCCGCCGGATTCGCCGACCGGCGTTCGTACCACTACGCCGAGGCCAAGCGCGAGGCGGAGGCGCTAGTGCAGGCGTCCGGCCTTGAGACGCTGATCATCCGGCCGACGATGGTGTTCGGGGTCGGCAGTCCGGTGCTCGACGGACTGCGCAGGCTCGCGACGCTCCCCGTGCCCATCCTGTTCGGTGATGGCACGCCGAACGTGCAGCCCATTCATGTCGATGACCTCGCCGCGCTCCTCGTCCTGGCACTCGATCCGTCGCACCCCTGGGGCGGGGAGACGATGACCGTTGGTGGGCGCGACGTGGTGTCGACGGAAGCCTTGATGCGTCGGCTGCGTGGCGGTCCCACGAGCATTGTGCGCTTCACGCACGTTCCAGTGGATCCGCTGCGTGCGCTGCTCGCGTTGGCGGAGCCCGTGCTGCTGCCGCTGCTCCCATTCACGGCCGGACAGCTCACGGCATTCGTGAATCGCAGCGACGCGGGGCCGCCCACCCCACCACTCGCCCGACTGCTGGCGCGTCTATCGCCGCCGCTGCGCGGGTTGGACGCGATGCTCCCCTCGGATGCACCACATGCCGGCTGAGCCCGCCTCGGTGCCCGCCCAGGCGCCCTCGTCGGAGATGTCGGCGGAGTGTCGGGTCTTTGCGCGGTATCTGGCCGAGACCGAGGCGTCGCCGTATGTGCAGCAGGCGTATGCGCAACTGCGCGCCAGCAGCGACATGCCCTTGGGCCTGCGAGAGCGGCGCATCGAGCGCGCGTTGTTGACGGTGGCACGGCAGGGGGCGCTGGCAACGCGTGTGGCTGATGGATACGCGCGGTTCTTCCTGCCGCGATCGGTGTTGCGCCGACGGCTGGTGTTGATGCTGGCGATTCTCGAGAACAGCCCGGGGAGCGAGCAGGTGCTCAATTCCGGCGACGAAGGCGCACTGGTCGGTGTTGGCGCGCGACTGATGCTGACCGGCATTGCGAGCGTGCTCTGTGCGCTGGTGGGCGTCGTGATCTTCGCGCCCGTTCATCTGGCAAGTGGCGGCAACGCTGCGCAGCCGGCGCGACTGCATTGAGTCGCGTGGTGGTTGTGGGTTCCGGAGCGACGGGAGTGCATTTCGCGCTCACCGCGCTCGAGCGCGGACATGACGTCACGATGCTCGACGTGGGCCATGAGCGCCCCGCGGCCGTGCTTCCCGGCGCGACGTACGACGGACTCAAGCAGCAGTTGCCGGACCCTGTCGGATACTTTCTTGGCAGCCACGGCGAAGGGGTCGTCTACCCGTCCACGAGCGCGTCGTACTACGGGCATCCGCCAAGCAAGCAGTATGTGTTTGACATCCCGCGCGGCTTCGAGACGAAGAACATCGCGATGGCACCGCGCTTCAGTTTCGCGCGCGGCGGACTCGCGGAGGCGTGGACCGGTGGTGCCTACGCCTACAATCGCGATGACCTCGGTCCGTACCCTGTGTCGTACGACGACATGCAGCGCAGCTATGCGACGGTGGCGCGCCGCATCGGCATCGGAGCCGTCCGGGACGACTTGGAGCGGTTCATCCCGTTCGATGAGAGCTACCGGGCGCCGTTGCCGTTCGACCGACACTCGCAATGGCTCTGGGATCGCTACCACACGCGCCGCGACAGGCTGCAACAGGCCCATGGCTTCTATCTTGGCCGTTCACGCGTTGCGACGCTGAGCGCCGACATGGGTGAACGCCATGGCTGTGGGCAGCTTGGGCGGTGCCTGTGGGGATGCCCCCGGGAGTCGATCTACAGCCCGTTTCACACTCTGCGCGAGTGCATGGCGTACCCACGCTTCACCTACGTGCCGGGTGTGTTGGTGCGGCACTTCGAGTACGGGGAGGGCGGTGCGGTCACACGCATCGTGGGGCGTCGCGCGGACACGCGCGAAGCCGTGACCATCGAGGGCGACCTGTTTGCGCTCGCGGCCGGAGCGCTGACCAGCTCCAAGATCATGCTCGACTCGACCTTTCGGCATGCCGGAAAGATTGCGGTGTTGCCGGGACTGATGGACAATCTGCAGATCCACGTGCCGTTCCTGACGCCGGCGATGATCGGCACGGCCGTGCAAACAGCGAGCTACCAGTTCCATCATCTGGCGTTCGGCGTGACGCGCCCTGATCCGCACGATTATGTGCACGGGCAGATCACCACGCTGAAGTCGGCGTCGATTCACCCGATCGTGCAGAGCCTGCCGCTCGACCTGCGCGGCTCGATCGGGGCTTTCCGTGCGCTGCGCGCGGGACTCGGCGTGGCGAACGTGAATCTCGCCGATCGGCGACGGGAGGCGAGCCGACTCACGCTCCGTGCGACGGGCGGCGGCGACGAAGATACCGAGCTGGTCATCCACTATAGCGAGGATGCGGCGGAACCAGCTCGCCGGGACTCTGCCGTGCGTTCGGTCAAGCAAGCACTCGGCGCCATGGGATGCATTGTCCCGCCCGGCATGACGCGTGTCTTGCCACGCGGTACGAGCGTCCACTATGCCGGTACCATGCCCATGTCACACACCCCCGGCGAGTTCACGTGTCGGCCGGATGGCCGCAGTCACGCGCACGGCAACCTGTACATCGTCGATGGGGCGAGTCTGCCGTTCCTCCCGGCCAAGAATCACACCTTTACGCTGATGGCAAATGCCCATCGGGTGGCTGAGGGGCTGCCAGCCGCGTGAGCGGCGTGCGCGTGGCACGTTGCTGAAGCCGTTCGAGGGCGCGCCGGTGAGTGCCTGCCCTCGTCTGTCGCTCAGCTCGGTGCGTGCTGCGGGCTGGAACGCCTTGGTGCTACTTGGGCGATGATGTCGTCTCGTGGCGTCCCGTCTTCACCGAGTGCATCTGCTCGCGAAGGGTGCGCGTGAGCTGGACGCCCACCTCGGTCATGGCCAGATTCGTTTGCTCGGCTGGATCGCGGCGGAGGTCGAAGAGTTCCCGCACGCCGTCCGACCGCTCGATCAACAAGTGGTTCTGCGTCACAATCGCCGCAAGCGCGCCCTTCTCGGCGGGTCCATCCCACTCGATCATCCGACCCACCTCCGCGAGCGCCGCCGGGCGCGCGGAATCGGGCACTGGGCTTCGCGGCCACGGGTTCCCGGGGAATGCGCCAGGCGCAAGGCCCACGACCGAGGCGACCGTGGCCGGGAGGTCCGTGAGGGAGAGCGGACCATCGAGACGTTGGCCGGCCGGGAACGCCCCGGGAAGCCGCACGAGCAGCGGAATGCGGAGCAGTGGCATGTACAGACTGTTGCCGTGGCCAATCAGTCGATGCTCGCCGAATTGCTCTCCATGGTCGGACGAAATGATGAGCATCGTGTTGTCCAACGCCCCTGCCGAACGGAGATCAGCAAGCACGCGACCGATTTCGGCGTCGATGTACGAAATGCGGCGTTCGTAATCACCCTCAGCGCCGCGCCGGCCAGCCAATGCCGGATTGTGCGTCGGCGGGGCCGGCATCTCGCCATGCGCATCGAACAGATTGATGAACGCCATGTAGGGTCGGCCTGAAACGCCCGACCGCCACTTCTGAAAGGCGGCCAGCACGTTCGCGGCGTTGCGCTGCACGTGCACAGGCTCGCGCGGCATGGTCGCCGTCGCGGCCTTGAACGCCCGTGCGACATCCCCCAGTGATCGCGCGCGAATCATCATTCGGACGAACGGCAGCTGCATCAGATTCGCGTGCAGGACGATCTCGGTCGGGGTGACACGGTAGTCATCCACGATGTCGAAGCCCTGCATCATCCCGGACTCGTACGTGGTATAGAACAGGTTGGCCGTGAACGCGCCCGTGCTGTAGCCACGGTCCCGCAGGGCCTCTGCCAGCGTTGGCGTGGTCAAACGAACCGGATGCTTCGGATCGGTGTTCAGCAGCCCGCTGCGCACGCCGGTGAACATCGAGGCGTGCGAGGGCAGCGACCACGCGGAGGGTGCAATCGCGTTCTGGTACACCGTGCTCTCGCCAGCCAGCTGCGCGAGTTGTGGGGTCGTCGGAATCTCCCAGCCGTACAGGCTCATGGACGCGGCGCGCACGGTGTCCAGGATCAGGACGATGATGTTCGGCGACTGCTGGGCGGGCGCCGTGGCGACGGGTCCGCGCGGGTTGGCGGAGCGTGCGCGGGCCACCCACTCGGTCATGATGATCGCGAGGAGCAGGGCCGAGCAGAGTGCGGCGGCACGGCGCGTCTGAACTGCCATGCGAGCCGGCGCGTCCCGAAACGCGAAGTACGAACGGACGCCGAGGCCGAGCGCGACCCAGAACAGTGCGAGCGGATGGATGTTGCGGAGCGGGAGCAATGCCGAAAACGCCGCCAAGGACAGACAGGTGGCACCAACGACAGGCCGGATGAGCGCTGGCCGGACGAGTCGCATCGCGACCGCCGCGATCGCCGCCGCGCAGGTGATGATCACCGACGTGGCCAGCGGCGTCATCCAGAGCGCATCTCGGCTCATCCAGACAAACCTGTCCGCGACGTACCGGAGATACGCGTGACCAAGGAGCTGCGCGCCGGATGCGACCGCGGCGCTGGCGATGACGAGGCTGGCCGCCCAGCCCAGCGCTTCCATCAAGCCTCGCCCACGGGGCGTCCTGGCTTGGGGGGGCGCCGATCTGCTCGAGACGGATCCATCCTCCGGACTGACGTCGGAGGCGGCGGAAGCGATTGGCGGCGCGAGGAGATGTACCTGAACCGGAGTGGACATCGTCTCCGGGAAAGACATGGGTCCACCAGACTCGAACGTCTGCGGAAGTGATCGCCTGCACAGCTAACGATAGGGTCTTTGCCCTAGGCGCTATGCTGTATACATTAAGACGTGTCAATAGTACTTGCAATGACACCTTGGGGGGTGAGCGCGAGTGATGTCCGTTCCTTCAAGCGCGCTGAGGATGACGTTGCGCCGGCTCGCGCGCGGTGGTCGCTGTGGCTAGCGCCCGCACGGTCGTGGTCATCGGGCTCGACGGCCTCGAGCCATCGATCGCTGAACCGATGATGGATGCGGGCGCGCTCCCGCATCTCGCCGCGCTACGAGCGCAGGGCGGCTTCGGACGGGTGGCGACCACGACGCCCGCCCAGACCCCGGTGGCGTGGTCCACCTTTGCGACCGGCGTGAACCCTGGGGCGCACGGCATCTTCGATTTCATCCGACGCGACCCGAAGACGTACCTCCCGGACCTCGCGCTCAATCGCTACGAGCAGAAGAGCAGCTTTCTTCCGCCCAAGGCCGTGAACCTCCGGCGCGGCGTTCCCTTGTGGGAGGTGCTCTCGAAAGCAGGCATTCCCTCCACGGTGATTCGCTGCCCGTGCACGTACCCGCCCGACAGCTTCAAGGGCCGCATGCTGTCCGGCATGGGGGTTCCCGACCTGCGTGGCGGTCTTGGCACGAACACGTTCTACAGCACGCAGGACGGCGTCACGGCCGAGGAGAGCGAGGCCGTGGTCGCCATCAAGAGCGATGGACGCACGGTGCGCACGCACCTCATCGGTCCTCGCAATCCCAAGACGGGCGGTGACCAGCTCCTCGAGATGTCGGTGGACATCGACCGTGCCGCCGGGAAAGTGACCGTGCGCTCCGATGGCCAGCCGAAGGCGCTCGACGTGCGCGTCGGCGAGTGGAGCGACTGGCTGCGCGTGAAGTTCAAGTTCGGGCTTCTGCAATCGGTGAGCGGGATGGTGCGCTTCCATCTCGTGGCACTCGAGCCGTTTGTCGAGCTCTACGCGTCCCCGATCAACTTCGATCCGGGCGCCCCCATGTTCCCGATCAGTCACCCGTGGGATTACGCGCAGGAACTGCAACGCACGATCGGGACGTACTACACCACCGGCATGGTGGAAGACCACGGGGGACTCAACAACGAGCGCTTCGACGAAGCCGCATTTCTGAGTCAATGCGATGACGTGCTCAGGGAGCGCGAGGCGATGCTGTCGTACGAACTCGATCGGCTGACCGACGGGTTCCTGTTCTGTCTCTTCGACACGCCTGACCGATTGCAGCACATGATGTGGCGCTTTCGCGAAGACACGCATCCGGCCAATCATGGTGCGCTTGATGCGGCGTATCGCGGTGCCATCGAAGCACACTATCGCGCGTGCGACGCGGTGGTCGGTCGGGCCCTGTCGCGTGCCGACGACAAGACGCTCTTCATCGTCATGTCCGACCACGGCTTCTCGAGCTTCCAGCGCGGCGTCCATCTCAACAGCTGGCTGCAGGCCAACGGGTTCCTCACGCTCAAGAACGGGGCCGTGCCGGGTGACGCCGGCGACTTCTTCAAGAACGTCGATTGGTCACGCACCAAGGCCTACGCCCTCGGACTGGGCAGCATGTACCTCAACGTGGCCGGTCGCGAGGCGGAGGGCATCGTGGCTCCGTCTGACGCAGCGCGTGTGGCGCGCGCGATCGCGGACGGCCTGGGTGGCCTGCCCGATCCTGAACGCGGTGCCGTGGCCGTGCGCCGGGTGGTGACCCGTGATGACGTCTACTCCGGGGCGTACGCCCACGAGTCGCCCGACCTCGTCGCACTGTTCAACGCGGGGTATCGCGTGTCGTGGGACACGGCGCTTGGTGGCATTCCGCACGGTCTCATCGAGGACAACACGAAGAAGTGGGGAGGGGATCACATCATCGATCCCCTGCTCGTGCCGGGTGTCCTCTTCATGAATCGCACGTTTCGCACCGAGGGCGCCCGCCTGCTCGACCTCGCACCCACCATTCTCTCGGCGCTCGGCCCGGGAAAACTTTCCGCAATGGAAGGGGAGTCGCTGCTGTGAAGATCCTCGTCATCGGTCTCGACTGCGCCGCACCTGATCTGCTCTTTGGCGACGAGTCGTTGGTGAATATCCGACGCCTCATGAGCATGGGCGCCTATGGTCGACTCGAAAGCGTCGTTCCGCCCATCACCATCCCCGCGTGGATGTGCATGTCCACCAGTCAGGATCCCGGGTCACTCGGCATCTATGGCTTCCGCAATCGCGGGGATCATTCGTACGACAAGCTGCAGATCGTCAACGCGAAGTCCATTCGCCAGATGGCGATGTGGGATTACCTCGCCACGGAAGGGAAGAAGTCGGTGCTCATCGGCGTGCCGCCGAGTTTTCCGCCGCGCAAGGTGAACGGCATCTGTGTCGGGTGTTTTCTCACCCCCGATTCCAATTCCGACGTCTACACGCATCCGGCGTCGGTCGCGGCCGAAATTCGCGAGCTGGTCGGCGACTTCCCGGTGGACGTGAAGGGCTTCCGCACGGATCAGAAGGATTGGCTGCTCGAGCAGGTGTTCGACATGAGCCGCAAGCACTTCACCGTCATCCGGCATTACCTCAAGCAGGCGGAGTGGGACTACTTCCATTTCGTGAACATCGGGCTTGACCGGATGCATCACGGCTTCTGGAGCTACTGCGATCCGAAGCATGTGGACTACGTACCCGGCAACAAGTACGAGCACGTCATCCGCGATTACTACAGGCATCTCGACGAGGAGATCGGAACCGTCCTCGAGCTGATTGACGACGAAACGATCGTCCTCGTGGTGTCAGATCACGGCGCGCAGCCGCTCGATGGCGGCTTCTGCGTGAACGAGTGGCTCGTGCGCGAAGGGCTGCTCGTGCTCCATGAGTATCCGAAGGAAGTCACCCCCTTCGGCAAACTGAACGTCGACTGGACGAAGACCAAGGTGTGGAGCGAAGGCGGCTATTACGCGCGCGTCTTCCTGAACATCGAGGGGCGTGAGCCGACCGGCGCGATTCCGAAGGGCGATGTGCTCCGGTTCCGCGACGAGCTGAAGGCGAAGCTCGAAGCCACCGTCGACGAGCATGGCACGCCACTCGGCACACTCGTCTTCAAGCCCGAGGAGATCTATCACGACGTGAAAAACGTCGCGCCCGATCTCATCGTGCACTTTGGCGCGCTCTCCTGGCGTTCGATCGGGGGGGTTGGCTACGACACGATTCACGTGCACGAGAACGACACCGGCCCGGACGATTGCAACCATGCGCAGTTTGGCGCGTTCATCCTCGCGGCGGCCAACAGTCCGCTCTCCGGGGAGGTGGAAGGGGCGCGCCTGCTCGACATCGCGCCGACGCTGTTCGAGCTCGGGGGTTACGAAATCCCGGAGACCTTCCAGGGACGCTCGCTCGTCTCGGGCAAGGTGGCGGACACCAGTCATCAAGACCTCGCGCCGGATCGCGAGGAGATCATTCGTCAGCGATTGGCCGGGCTCGGGTACATCTCATGACGCCTGATGCTCCGCGCGTCGTTCGATCCGTGGCACGTGCAGCACGGTCTCCCGTCACGGCAGCCATTGGGCGGCATGACACTTGCTGCATCATGGGAGCGGCAAGATCCTGCCGCCCGCAACCGAGACTCCGTCCATGACCGTCAACGTTCTCCCGATCCTCCATCTCGCCATGTACATCGGTCCTGAAGTGATGATGCCGGTCGCCACTGCCATCGCGGCGGTTGTCGGGTACCTGCTGATGTTCGGGCGTAACACGCTGGCGCTCGTGAAGCGCATGGGGGCAGCAGTGCGACGCCTCGTCACCAAACGCTGAAGGCAAGACGCGGCTCGGTCGGCGCAACGCTTCAGCTCTGGGCGTCGTCGGCCGGGGAGTGCTCTCCAGGCTCCCAGCTGCCCGTTGGAAGCGCGGCACGGCGTATCGGCATGCCTGACGGTCGACTGCGGAGCGCTAGTCGACGGGCTCCGCTGATTGTGGAAGCATCATGATTGTGATGTCCTGAAGTCCGTGCGACGCCGACGCTTGAGCATGATCAGCACGGCGATCAGCGCGGCAATGGGCGCAAGCACCACGAGCCCCATCCGCAACCGGTTGATCCACGCGGCCCGCACCCGGCCGGCGTACTCCCGCTTGAATTCTGCCGCGAGCGAGTCCGCGAGATAGGGTACGCCGCCCTTGATGACGCGCTCGATACGCAGCGTCGAGCCGACGGGACCGAGCGGATCGGAAAAGTACACCACGGCATCGGCCAGCTTCCCGACGTCAATCGTGCCGATGTCACCCCGGCTGAGCGCGATTGCGGCGTTCCTGGTCGCCGACTGCAACCCGACCATCGGTGAGCCCGCAGCCTCACCGATCAAGCGGAGTTCCTCGTGCAGGTCGACACCGGGTCGCTTTCCGTCTGCGCCGGCCACGACCATCCCGCCTCGCGTGATGAACGCACGAATGAAGGCCGCCTGTTTCTTCCACGTCTCCGGATAGGAGGGCGCCGCGACGACGTTCCTGGCCGTTACACCACGGAGCAACTGTCGCAGCGCCGGCGGGTCGCCCAGGAACGCGGCTTCGACCGGAATCGCAAGCGGTCGCCCAAAGTGATACTCGAACGCGACCGTCGGTTCGAGCCAGACGTGCGCAGCCACCATCTCGTTGATCAGCGTATCGAGCTTCTGCTGATCGTTGGTCAGCCACAGGTGCTTCTCCCATGGCCAGTACTCCTTCGCCGAATCGGGTGGAAGCAGCACGGCGCCGTCGGGCTGACTGCCACGCGCGACGGCCATGATATGCGACACGCCGTTGATGCCCGCAGCGACCGCCTCGCGCGTGTAGG
Organism: Gemmatimonadota bacterium; assembly: GCA_031372565.1. Lineage (GTDB taxonomy): Bacteria > Gemmatimonadota > Gemmatimonadetes > Gemmatimonadales > Gemmatimonadaceae > JACPPC01. Next base: position 65,283 of record JANMLN010000083.1, read on the forward strand.
TGTAGTTCCCCTGGCCTGCCGTATGACCGAATGCCGGGATCCCGGCCGCGCGCGCAGCGCGAATTTCGTCGCGCCATTCCTCCAGGGCGAACGGGCCCTTGATCTTGATGGCGTCGACGCCAACGGCGGCGAGTTTGGTCACCAGCGGACCACCCATCGGGACGCCGTATCGCGTGGCATCTTCTGCGACCACCCGTGCCGCAACCACGAGGCGCGGGACCGCGCGCGTGTCCGTTTCCGACATCCTCCTCGCTTGGAGGTGCGCGTCGATGGACAGCGACCCTGCATCGCGCACCGTGGTGATGCCGAGCGCAAACCGAAGCCGTTGCGAACGCCACACGGCTTCGGATCCAGATTGAAACGCCAGATGCACATGGGTGTCGATCAACCCCGGCGAGATCCACTTGCCCGAGAGGTCGATCGCGCGGTCACCGGGCACCGCAGGACAACCATGTTCGTCGGAGACACAGCTGAAATGGCCGCGCTCCAGGACCACCCGCGATCTCGGCACCGGCGGGCCGCCGTTGCCGTCAATGAGCGTGGCGCCCGTCAGCACGGTGCGTTGCTGCGCGCCGAGGGGCACGGTGGGCAGGCACACCAGCAACGCAGCCACGACCAACGCACTCGGCCCGATGGCGCACGCCGGTTGGAAACGCTTGGGGGCGGTCATGCAAATCATTCTACCTCACCGGCAGCGCGCAAACGGGGACGCCGAGTGGTGACCGACCCCGCCGCGTGGAGAGGACCCACGCGCTACTTCGATGCCGGCGACTTCCACGGCTCTCTGACCGTCCAGATGGCAGCGATGACGGCACCGGACAGCATGAGTGCGGGGAGCGCCGAGGGGCGGCCCTGGAGCCACGGCGCGTACTGGGCGGACATCTTCCCCAGCGTATTGAGCCACGGGAGTTGGAGCCCCTCGATGAAGAGGTGGATGACATTGGTGTGCACGCCGTACTGGTTTCGTACCATGGCCATCGCCACAGACACCAGTGCCGAGGCGAATACCAGTGGGTAGCCAATGGCCTTTGGGATGCGCTGGAGCACGGCGGCCGCGGCCAGAAACAGGAAAGGCACCGTGGGCATGAGGTAGCGAATGCCGGTGCTCCACTGGAGGCGCGTGTACACGATCGACGAAAAGAAGACCAGATAGGCGAGGCCGACACCCACGCACAGCAGCGCTTCTCGTCGTGGCAGGAAATCCGTCTCGCGGCGACGCAGGAAGGGCGCGCCCAACGCGAGGATCAGCAGGGGGGCCGACACGAACAGACCATACTGCGGGTCGACCAGCAGCGCGCGAAGGAGGGCCAGATTCGGCCCTGTCACGCCTTGGTAACCCTGATCACTCAGGATCTGCTCCTTCGGCATCCAGTGTTGTGGTGGCAGAAACGGGTTGCCGAACGACACCCACTGATACCACCACAGCGCGAGAATCATCGGGAGCGCGCCCGCAGCGAACCACGCGCCGGACTTCACGACGCCTCGGGCATCGAGCGCGTCGTGCGCACGCACCATCGCGTACAACCCGAGGATGCCCAGCGCGAGCGCGCCGCTGTAGTCGCACAGGAATCCGAATCCGGCGAGTGCACCGGCCAGCGCGTTGCGAGCGGAAGGGGACCAGCGGAGTCCCTCGCCCGGATTCCACAGCAGCCAGAAACTGGCAAGGGCGACGACGCCAACCGCCAGGTTCTGATTGAGATACGCCGACCGGAACAACACCGGCGTCGCAAACGCATACAGTAACGAGAGCCCGAGGGCTGAGCGATCGGTGAGCCCGGCGCCGACCAACATCCGGAACATGACGACAACGCCGAACGCGGACAGTGGGGCCATGCAGAAGACCATCGTGATGATGCCGACCAACCCGAACCGGACGTCCAATCCCCGACGTCGCACTTCTCGATAGAACTTGACCCGTGCCTCGCGGGGATCGTTGTAGACGGCGAGTGTGTCGGTGGTCGGTCGGGAGCTGAGCGTGCGCGCTACGACCAGATCGACCAGCGGGCGCAGTGCCGCATATGGAATCGCCGCGAGCATCGAAATGCCGGGATTTGCGCCGTGATGCGTGCCCCCGTGCGGTGTGCTCGGCGGATTCTTGAAGATGTCGTAGTGCAGTCCGTAGAACCGATCAAGGTCGAAACTGGCATCTTCGGCGATGCTGACGACGAGATAGTGCTCACGAACAAAGTCCGTGGCAAAGTGCAGACAGAAGACGATCCAGCAGGTCAGAAAGAGTCGAGATCGCATGGAATGGAATGAGCGCTCATCGGCTGGCCCTCCGGAACGAGCGGCGATGCGGTGTGCGTGAGAGGCCAGTTGATCCCGAACCCCGCCGCCGAAGGTGGCACGGCCGACGCATTCGTGCCAGTGCTTGACGAGCGGATTGCTCCGGAGGAGGCACCGGATAGATTCAAGCCAAGTCGGGTTCGATGACAGCAAGCGGGTGGTGGGACCGCCGGGCGGCGTGCGCGAAGCCGCAATGGCTGCTCGCCGATCGGCCAGAGCGGCTTGACGTCAAGTTCTCACGGAGTGGTGAGCGAGTGCGCACATTCGACGCATGGTTGGTCGATCTGGATGGCACGCTCTATCGTGGGCTCGGCGTGAAGTGCATGATGTCGCTGGAGCTTCTGGTGCTCGGCGCTCGTCATGCCAGGGTGCTCCAGCGGTTTCGTCGCGAGCACGAGCGACTGCGCCGATCGGACGCCCGGGGGTATCCCGATCCGTTTCGGGCGCAGCTTCAGGAGACGGCAGCCGCAACCGGGTATACCGTTGCCGCCGTCGAGCGCGTGGTGATCGAATGGATGTTCGATCGCCCAGGGAAATGGCTTCGGCTTTTTCGACGGCGGTCACTCTTGCATGATATCGCACAATTTCGTGCGTCGGGCGGTCAAGTCGCGGTTGTCAGCGACTATCCGGCGGAGCGCAAACTCCGGGCGATGAGGATCCACACCTGCTTCGATGCGGTTGTCGCCAATGGAGAATCCGTGATGCCGCTCGCGCTGAAGCCCGATCCGGCCATCGTTCTGGAGGCGGCCCGTCGCTTGCACGTGGCTCCCGGACGGTGTCTGGTGATCGGAGATCGTGAGGACGCGGATGGTGTGGCTGCGGCAGCCGCGCAGATGTCCTTTCGACGTGTTGGCTAGTCATCCCATGATGGCGCGAACCTCCGCCCTTGAGCCCTGGTCACGTCTGTCCCGACGGGGACCCGCGTGGACCGGACCGCGACGCCGAGCGTCACGATGACGCCGGACCACGATCACGGGCACGCGAATGCGGCGCTCACCGCATCGGCACACACGTCCCTTGCCCGATGGGAAGCGGCGCTTCGCCCGAGACAGTGGATCAAGAACTGCTTTGTCCTCGCGCCGCTGCTCTTCTC
>JANMLN010000170.1:0-21933 GCA_031372565.1 Gemmatimonadota bacterium
AGATGGTGATGCCGGGGGACAACATCCAGATGACGATCGAGCTGATCACGCCGATCGCGATGGAAGAGTCGCTGCGCTTCGCGATCCGCGAAGGCGGGCGCACGGTCGGTGCCGGCGTCGTCACCAAGATTCTCGCGTAACGTTTTCCTCAGGATATCCCAATGGCAGGTCGCATTCGCATCCGGCTCAAGGCGTTCGATCACGCCGTCATCGACCAGGCGTCGGCGGACATCGTGCGCACGGCGGAGAAGACGGGGGCTCAGGAGAGCGGCCCGATACCGCTGCCCACGAAGACGCAGCGTTGGACGGTGCTGCGGTCGCCGCACGTGGACAAGAAGAGCCGTGAGCAGTTCGAGCTCAAGACGCACAAGCGCGTGATCGACATCCTCGATTCGCGTGCTCAGACGGTGGACGCGCTGACGAAGCTCGATCTGCCTGCAGGTGTGGACGTCGAAATCAAGGTGGAGTAGCAGACCATGATCGGCATCATTGGCAAGAAGCTGGGGATGACCCAGCTGTTCAACGAGGCGGGGCAGCAGATCCCGGTGACGGTCGTGGAAGCGACGCCGAACACGGTCACGAAGGTGACGACGGCGGGTTTCCAGGCGATCGAGCTCGGGATGGGCAGCCAGCGTCTGGCGCGTCCGTCCAAGGGGAAGGAGCGCACGCCCCGCGGTCGCCGCGCGAACCAGGCGGAGATCGGCCACGCCAAGAAGGCGGGGCTCGAGGCGCCGCCCGCCGTGCTCAAGTCGGTGCGACTCGATGATGCGCCGGGGAAGAACCCGGAGATCCCGACCTTCGAGCTGGGCCAGAAGCTGACGGTCGAGATGTTCGCGCCCGGCGACATGATCAAGGTCACGGGCACGAGCAAGGGTCGCGGCTTTCAGGGCGTCGTCAAGCGCTATGGCTTCGGCGGCGGTCCGAATACGCACGGCAACACGAAGCACCGCCGTCCCGGTTCCATCGGACCTGGCACGGACCCGTCGCGTGTCATCAAGGGCAAGAAGATGCCGGGCCACTATGGCGCGGCGCAGCACACCCAGACGCACCTCCGCGTCGAGAAGATCGACGTGGCCCGTAACCTGATCTATATCCGCGGCTCTGTGGCCGGCCCGAAGTCGGGCATCGTGCTCATCCGCAAGCAGGGCTGATCCGATGAGTGAACAGAACTTCGAGGCGAAGGCCTTCACGGCGCAGGGCACGGCACGCGATGCCGTGTCGTTGCCAGCCGCGCCGTTCGACGGCACGGTCAACATGCCGGTCATGCACCGCGCGGTCACGGCGTACCTGGCCAACCAGCGTCAGGGCACGGCCGCGACCAAGACGCGCCGGTACGTGGTGGGCGGCAACCAGAAGCCCTGGAAGCAGAAGGGTACTGGCCGCGCCCGTCAGGGCTCGACGCGCGCCCCCCACTTCGTGGGCGGCGGCACGGTCTTCGGTCCGCATCCGCGCGACTATGACCTCGGCCTGCCGCGGCAGATGCGCCAGCTGGCGCGCCGCAGCGCCTTCAACGTCCGCGCCCGCGAGAACGCGGTCCACGTGATCGATGCGTTCAGCTGGGATGCGCCGCGCACGGCCAACATGATCGCCCTGCTCGCGCGTCTCGACGTCGCCGGCAAGAAGGTGCTCGTGCTGACCGACGGCGTGAAGACGAACGTGTATCTCTCCGGCCGCAACATGCCGAACGTGCTCGTGATGCCGTACTCCGACGCCAACACCTACCACATCCTGTGGTCGACAGTGGTGCTGGTGGAGGCTGGTGCGATCGGGCACACGCTCGCGCCGGTCACCGAGTCGGCACCTGCGCCCGTCAAGAAGAAGGCGGCAGGCCCGAAGGCGCCCAAGGACGCGAAGCTCGTGAAGGCTGAGGCCAAGCGCGAGCGTCAGGCGGCCGCGAAGGTGCCGGCAAAGAAGAAGGCAGCGGCCCCGAAGGCCGAGGCCGAGGCCGCGCCGGCCGCGAAGAAGACGGCAGCCAAGAAGGCCGCCCCGAAGAAGAAGGAGCAGTAGCCGATGTCGACCCTCCATCGCACCATCGTGCGTCCGCTGATCACCGAGAAGAGCTCCGTGGCCTATCAGGCGCGCGGGGAGTACACCTTCGAAGTGGTGGCCGACGCGACCAAGACGTCGATCAAGCAGGCGATCGAGACGATCTTCGGCGTCCACGTGACGGGCGTCTGGACTTCCCGGCAGCGCGGCAAGGCGCGCCGGGTGGGACAGACCACGGGCCGCCGTTCCCACTGGAAGAAGGCGATCGTGACGCTGAAGGCTGGCGAGACGATTCCTGACGTCTTCGAGGGTTAACGCGCCATGGGTATTCGCCAGTTCAAGCCAGTGACGAAGGGGACGCGGTTCCGTTCCGTGTCCGACTTCGCCGAGATCACGCGCTCGACGCCAGAGAAGTCGCTGGTCGAGCCGCTCACCAAGAGCGGCGGCCGCGACAATCACGGTCACATCTCGATGCGCCGCCGCGGTGGCGGTCACAAGCGGATGTACCGCAAGGTCGATTTCAAGCGCAACAAGCATGGCGTGCCGGCGACGGTCACGCACATCGAGTACGACCCGAACCGCTCGGCGCGCATCGCGCTGATCACGTACGCGGACGGGGAGAAGCGCTACATCCTGCACCCGAAGGGACTGGCCGTCGGCGACACCGTGGTGTCGGGGCCGGGCTCGGACGTGCGGACGGGGAACACCCTGCCGCTGGGTGAGGTGCCGCTCGGCACGGACGTGCACAACGTGGAGCTCGTGCCCGGGAAGGGCGGCCAGTTGGCGCGGTCGGCCGGCGTGTCACTGCAGGTGGTGGCCAAGGAAGGGGACTACGTGACGCTGCGCATGGCGTCCACCGAGATGCGGATGCTGCACCATCGTTGCCTGGCGACAGTCGGCGTGGTGGGGAACGCGGAGCACGAGTTGATCTCGTGGGGCAAGGCGGGCAAGACGCGCTGGAAGGGGCGTCGCCCGAAGGTGCGCGGTGAAGTGATGAATCCTGTGGACCACCCGCATGGTGGCCGCACGCGCGGCGGCCGGAACGTGGTGAGCCCGTGGGGCAAGAAGGAAGGCGTGAAGACACGCAACAAGAAGAAGCCGTCGCAGCGCTTGATCGTGCGCGGCCGCAAGCGTGGCAAGGCGACGCAGTAACCGGGGACTCCAGAGACCATGGGACGCAGCATTCGCAAGGGACCGTTTGTCCATGAGAGCCTCCTGAAGAAGGTGGCCCAGATGAACGCCCGCAGTGAGAAGAAGGTCATCAAGACCTGGTCGCGCGCGAGCACGGTGCTCCCCGACTTCGTGGGCCACACGTTTGCCGTGCACAACGGGAACAAGTTCATTCCCGTGTACGTGACGGAAAACATGGTGGGGCACAAGCTGGGTGAGTTCGCGCCGACGCGCCTGTTCCGTGGTCACACGGCGCAGGGCAAGGTGTCGGATTCGAAGGCGAAGCCGTCACCAGCCAAGGGAGGCAAGTAACCCATGGCGATGCAGGCACACGCGATTCAGCGTACGGCGCGTCAGTCGCCGTACAAGATGCGGCTGGTCATCGACCAGATCCGCGGCATGAATGTCAACGAGGCGCTCGCGCTGTTGACGTTCTCGAAGAATCACGCCGCGGTGCAGATCAAGAAGGTGCTCCAGAGCGCGGTGGCGAACGCCGAGCAGGCGGCGCGCCGTGACAACACGCCGCTGGACGTGGACATGCTCTACGTGCAGAAGGCGATCATCAACGAGGGGCCGAAGCTGAAGCGCTTCATGCCGGCCGCGATGGGCCGCGCGACCCCGATCCACAAGCGTACGAGCCACGTCGAGATTGTCGTGGCCGCCAAGGAAGGTCGCTGATGGGACAGAAGACGAATCCGATCGGATTCCGCCTGGGCGTCACGAAGCAGTGGCGTTCCCGCTGGTATGCCGGCCGTGACTTTCCGGCGCTCATCAAGGAAGACGAGCTGCTGCGGAAGTACCTGAAGGCCCGACTCGCGAACGCCGCGATCTCGGACATCACGATCGAGCGGAAGCCGGGGAAGGTCGTCGTGACCATCCACACGGGCCGTCCCGGCGTGGTGATCGGGAAGAAGGGCGCCGAGGTGGACAAGCTGCGCGACGAACTGGCGCAGCTGACCGGCAAGGAAGTGGGCGTGAACGTCGAGGAGATCAAGCGTCCCGAGGTCGAGGCGCAGTTGGTGGCGGACAACATCGCCCAGCAGCTGGCGCAGCGCATCTCGTTCCGCCGCGCGATGAAGCGCGCGGTGCAGAGCGCGATGCGGATGGGCGCGCTGGGGATCAAGGTGAAGGCGGGTGGCCGTCTGGGCGGCGCGGAGATCGCGCGCGTGGAAGGGTATCATGAGGGGCGTGTGCCTCTGCACACGCTGCGCGCCGACATCGACTATGCGACGAGCACGGCGAAGACGACGTTCGGCACCATCGGGATCAAGGTGTGGATCTTCAAGGGTGAGATCGTGGACGACCGCCGTGGTTCGACCTTCTCTTCCGACGCGTGAGGATTGACCGATGCTGAGTCCGAAGCGCGTCAAGTTCCGCAAGATGTTCAAGGGTCGCACGAAGGGGCTCGCCACGCGTGGTGCCGAGGTGTCATTCGGTCACTACGGGTTGCAGGCGCTTGAGCCGGGGTGGGTGACCAACCGGCAGATCGAGGCGGCCCGTGTGGCGCTCACGCGTCACATCAAGCGTGGCGGCAAGGTGTGGATCCGGATTTTCCCGGACAAGCCGATCACGAAGAAGCCGGCGGAAACCCGCATGGGCAAGGGCAAGGGGTCACCGGAAGGCTGGGTGGCCGTGGTGAAGCCGGGCCGGATCCTGTTCGAGCTGGAGGGGGTGACCCCGGAGATCGCCGTGAAGGCGATGGCGCTCGCGCAGGCGAAGATCGGGCTCAAGACGAAGTTTGTGGCTCGCGAGGAGGCGAACAACAATGAAGGCTGAAGACCTGCGCAACCAGTCGGATGAGGAGCTTCGCCGCAAGCTGGCCGAGCTCACCGAGGAGCGCTTTCGTCTCCGCTTCCGCGGCGCGACCCAGCCGCTAGAGGATCCGTTGCGCCTGCGCGTGATCCGGAAGGCTGTGGCACGCATCAACACGATCCTCCGCGAACGCGCGCTGTCGGTTAGCGCCGGCGCGGGCCGCTAGGAGGAACCGAGGACCGATGGAACCCGTGAGCCAGGAACAGACGACCCCGCGGCCGGCGCGCAAGATGCGCACCGGGCTGGTGGTCAGCGACAAGATGCAGAAGACGGTGGTGGTGGCGATTGAACGTCGCGTGCCGCACCCGGTCTATGGCAAGATGGTGACCCGGACGACGCGCCTGAAGGCGCACTGTGAGGACAACAGTGCGAAGGCAGGTGATACCGTGCGGATCGTGGAGACCCGGCCCTTGTCGAAGGACAAGCGGTGGCGCGTGGTCGAGATCGTCGAACGCGCGCGCTAGGAGAAGCGGACCATGATTCAGCAGGAGAGCGTGGTGAAGGTCGCGGACAACTCGGGCGCGAAGCGTGCGCTCGTGATCCGCGTCCTCGGGGGCACCCGGCGGCGCTATGCGGGACTGGGCGATACCGTGATCGTGGCGGTGAAGGACGCCCTCCCGAACGGAACCGTGAAGAAGTCGGAGGTGGCGCGCGCCGTGGTGGTGCGCACCGTGAAGGAGACCCGTCGGAAGGATGGCAGCTACATCCGCTTCGACGAGAATGCCGTCGTGATCATCAACGAGAATGGTGAGCCGCGGGCGACGCGCATCTTCGGGCCGGTGGCCCGCGAGCTGCGCGAGAAGAAGTACATGAAGATCGTCTCGCTGGCCCCGGAGGTCTTGTAACATGCGCGTACTCAAGCATCGCGCGACCGAGGGTCGCCTCCGCAAGGTGCGTCACGCGCACGGCGCGGAGCGGACCAAGACGCGCATCATGAAGGGCGACGTGGTGAAGATTCTCCGCGGCGACGACAAGGGGAAGGAAGGGAAGGTGTTGGAGATCCTTCCGAAGACCAACCGCGTGCTCGTCGAGGGGATCAACATCGTGAAGCGCCACCAGCGGGCGCGGAGCGCCGAGGAACAGAGCGGCATCATCGAGAAGCCGGCGCCGATGGCGCTGTCGAACGTGATGCTCATTGACCCGAAGTCCGGAAAGGCGACGCGCATCAGGGCGCGGATCGATGCTGACGGGACGAAGGAGCGGCTGAGCGCGAAGTCGGGCGAGTCGATCGCCCGGCCGGCCCGCTAGCCCCCAGAGGACAGAATCATGGCGACCAAGGAAAAGAAGGGCGCGGAGAAGGGGAGCAAGGCGTCGGCCGGGTCTGGCAAGGGCCAGCGCCAGGGGTCGATGCTCCCGACGTCGCACGCCGGCAGTGACCGGCCGGTGCCGGCGCCCCGTCTCAAGGCGCATTACACCGATCAGGTGCGCGAGCGCCTGAAGAAGCAGTTCAGCCTGGAGAACCCGCACCAGATCCCGAACCTCGAGAAGGTCGTGATCAATGTCGGGCTCGGCGAAGCGATCAAGCAGCCCAAGCTGCTCGACGTGATCGTCGAGGAGCTCGCGCTGATCACCGGCCAGCGTCCGGTTCGCAAGAAGGCGAAGAAGTCGATCGCCAACTACGGACTGCGCGAGGGGCAGGAGATCGGGGCGGCCGTCACGCTGCGCGGCACGCGCATGTGGGAGTTCGTCGACCGGTTCATCTCGACGGCGGTGCCACGCATCCGCGACTTCCGCGGGCTGGGCACGCGCTCGTTTGACGGCCGCGGGAACTACTCCGTGGGCATCAAGGAGCAGATGATCTTCCCGGAGATCAACTTCGACAACGTCGACTTGATCCACGGCATGGACATCACGTTCGTCACGACGACGAATCGCGACGACCACGCGCTGGCACTGTTGAAGGAACTTGGCATGCCGTTCCGCGGCGAAGACCGCGCCGCGAACGCCCGCTGAGCCAACGAGGATCCCATGGCGAAGAAGAGCAGCATCGAGAAGAACGACCGCCGCAAGGCGACGGTCCTGCAGTACGCGGAGAAGCGCCGGAAGCTGAAGGCGATCCTCCGGGACCCGAAGGCGTCCGAGGCCGACAAGGCCAAGGCGTACACGGCGCTGATGAAGCAGCCGCGCGACGCCTCCGCGACGCGCGTGCGCAACCGGTGCAGCATGACCGGCCGTTCACGCGCCTACATCGGCACCTTCGGTCTCGGCCGCATGGCGTTCCGCGACATGGCCCTCAACGGGCTGATCCCCGGCGTCCGCAAGGCGAGCTGGTAAGCTCGCCTTCGCACGCCTTCACCTCCTACAGGTCCGGCTGGACCGGATACCATAGGACTCTGACATGAGCATGACCGACCCGATCGCCGATATGCTGACGCGTATCCGGAATGCTTGCGGAAGCAATCACCGGCGCGTTGACCTTCCGGCGAGCAAGATGAAGACGGAAGTGGCGCGTCTCCTCAAGGAGAACGCCTTCATCCACGACTACCGCCTCGTCGAGAATGACGAGGGCCGTCCGATGCTGCGCGTGATCCTCAAGTACGCGCATGGCGGCCAGTCGGTGATCCGTGAGCTGCACCGCGTGTCGACGCCGGGCCTGCGCAAGTACGTGGGCGTGAGCGAGATCCCGCGCGTGCGCAACGGGCTCGGCATTGCCATCCTCTCGACCTCGCGCGGACTGATGTCCGACCGCGAGGCGCGCGCCTCCCGTACCGGCGGCGAACTGCTCGCCGTCATTTGGTAGGAGGCACCATGTCGCGAATTGGAAAGCGCCCGATCCCGCTGCCGGCGGGGGTGACCGCCACGATCACCGGGCACGATATCAAGGTGAAGGGCCCGAACGGCGAGCTGTCGCGTGCGCTGCACCCCGAGCTGGTGGTGGAAGTCACGCCGACCGAACTGCTGGTGAAGCGTCCGTCCGAGGAGACGCGCCACAAGGCGCTGCACGGACTGACGCGCACCCTGGTCGCCAACATGGTCGAAGGGGTGACCAAGGGCTATCGGAAGGAGCTGCAGATCACGGGCGTCGGCTACAAGGCCGAAGTGAAGCCCTACGGGCTGTTGCTCTCGGTCGGGTACTCGCACACGATCGAGGTCAAGGCGCCGGCGGGGATCAAGCTCACCGCGCCGCAGCCGACGCAGGTGCTCGTGGACGGAGCCGACAAGGAGAAGGTTGGGCAGGTGGCTGCGGAGATCCGCAACCTGCGTCCGCCCGAGCCGTACAAGGGCAAGGGAATCAAGTACGCCGGCGAAGTAGTCCGGCGAAAGGCCGGCAAGGCGGGGGGTAAGTAAGCGATGCGAGTTCGTAATCCGAAGACGCGCCAGGAGCTGCGCGCGCGCCGTCACCTGCGCGTACGCAAGCGCGTGACCGGTGTCGCCGAGCGCCCCCGGCTGGTGGTGTTCCGTTCGCTCAAGCACATCATGGTGCAGCTCGTCGACGACGTCGCGCGGCACACGCTGATGACGGTGAGCGACCAGAAGCTCACGGGCAAGAAGATGGAGAAGTCGGTGGCGGTCGGAAAGCTGATCGCCGAGAAGGCCAAGGCGGCTGGGATTGCCAAGGTGGTCTTCGACCGTGGCGGGTACAAGTTCCATGGCCGAGTGAAGGCTGTGGCCGATGGCGCCCGAGAGGGCGGCCTGGAGTTCTGATCATGGCTGAAATCGGTGGGTCGGGCGTGCCAGGCGGCGCAGGTGGCAACCGTGCTCCGTCGGCGCGTAGCGGCGGCGGGCGTGGTGGTCCCGGTGGTGGTCGCGGGCGCGGTGGCCCGGGCGCAGGGCGCGGCGGACCGGGGCGTGGAGCTCCGGGCGGCGGTGCGGGCGGCCGTGGCGGCGATGGTCGTGGCGCGCCGGGTGGCGGCGGGGATCGTTCCCGCGGTCGTGACGGTGGTCGTGGCGGCGCCCCGCAGGGCGATCGCGAGGGGAGCGATCTCCTCGAGAACGTGATCGCGATCAATCGCGTCGCGAAGGTGGTGAAGGGCGGCCGCCGGTTCTCCTTCAACGCGCTGGTCGCCGTTGGCGACGGGCAGGGGAAGGTGGGCTATGCGACCGGCAAGGCGAACGAAGTGTCGGAGGCTGTCCGCAAGGCGGTCGACGGGGCGCGTCGCCACATGGTCCAGATTCCGCGGACGGGCAACACGATTCCTCACGAGATCATCGGCCAGCACGGCGCCGGTCGCGTCTGGATGAAGCCGGCCGCGCCGGGTACCGGTGCGATCGCGGGGGGCGCGGTTCGCGCGATCCTCGAGTGCGCCGGCATCACCGACATTCTCACGAAGAGCCTCGGCTCCACCAACCCGCATAACATGGTGCGGGCCATGATGGACGGGCTGACGCAGCTGACGACGGTAGAGCAGATCGCGAAGGAACGCGGGCTCGACGTCTCGGCGTTGCAGTATCGTTCGCGCGCCAAGGTCAAGGAGGTGACGCATGGCTAGGACATTCGTGTGGCACCGCACGCGCGGGCCCAAGCACACCCCGAAGGAGCAGGCGCCGACGACCGGCATGGTCGAAGTCCGTCAGGTGAAGAGCGGGATCGGCCACCCGGCCGTGATGCGCCGGACCTTGGCGTCGATCGGTCTGCACCACCACCAGGACGTTGTCGTGAAGCAGGACTCTGCTTCGCTGCGCGGCCAGATCAAGCACGTGCGTCACCTGGTAACGGTGACGCCGGTGAAGGAGTAGTTGACGATGAGCGAGCACATCGGCCTGCACAACCTCGTTCCCGCGCCCGGTTCCCACCGGAACCGCAAGCGCATCGGGCGGGGTCCCGGCTCCGGCCACGGCAAGACGTCGGGCAAGGGGCACAAGGGCATCAAGGCGCGCTCGGGCCACCACGGCCATGGCGGCAACAAGCCGCACTTCGAGGGCGGGCAGATGCCGCTCACGCGCCGCATTCCGAAGCGCGGGTTCACCAACCCGTTCAAGGTGACGTACGACGTGGTGCGTCTGGACGAGCTGGACCGCCTGCCGGCGGGAAGCGAAGTCAGCCACGATTCGTTGGTCGAGGCCGGGCTCGCCCGGGCCGGCCATCCGGTGAAGGTGCTCGCCAACGGCCTCATCGCCAACGCGATCACCATCAAGGGCATCAAGGTCAGCACCGGGGCGAAGGAGAAGATCGTCGCCGCGGGCGGCCGCGTCGAGGAGTAGGATGGCCCAGTCCAATCCCGCCGAAGCACTGGCGAACATCTATCGCACGCCGGAGCTCTGGGAGAAGATCACCTTCACGTTCGTGTGCCTGCTGATCTACCGGATCGGCGCGCACGTGACGGTGCCTGGGGTCGATGTCATCGCCCTCACGGACTTCTTCCAGAACCAGAGCGGGAAGGGAGGCCTCCTCGGCCTCTATGACCTGTTCGTCGGCGGCGGGTTGTCGCGCGCGACGGTCTTCGCGCTCGGCATCATGCCGTACATCTCGGCGTCGATCTTCTCGCAGATCGCGGGCGCGGTCTTCCCGCAGGTGGACAAGCTCCAGAAGGAAGAAGAAGGGCGCAAGAAGATCACCCAGTGGACGCGCTACGCGACCATCGTCCTCGCGGCGGTGCAGGCGTGGGGCTTTGCGCTGTTCACGGAGTCGCTGCAGGGCGCGGTGGCCACCCCCGGCCTCGGCTTCAAGGTGCAGATGGCGCTCGTGCTCACGTGCGGCGCGATCTTCGTGATGTGGCTCGGCGAGCAGATCACCGAGCGCGGGCTGGGGAATGGCGCGTCGCTGATCATCTTCTTCTCGATCGTCGAGCGGTTCTGGCCCGGCATCTTCCAGACGTTCAAGTTCGTGTCGACGGGCGCCGTCGGCCTCTTCTCGCTCGTCGTGCTCGGGCTGGTGATGGTCGGCGTGGTGGGCGGCGTGGTGGCGATGACGCTCGCGGCACGCCGCGTTGCGATCCAGATCCCGCAGCGCACGATGGCACGCGGCCGGATGCGCGAGGCTGCCCGCAACTTCATCCCGCTGCGCCTGAACTCGGCCGGCGTGATGCCGATCATCTTCGCGAGTTCGGTGATCGTCGTGCCGGGCGCCATCGCGCAGTTCTCTGGCAACCAGGCCGCACAGGGGGTCGCGGAGTATCTCGCGCCCGGCACCTGGATGTGGTACGTGCTGCAGTTCGGGCTGATTCTGTTCTTCACGTACTTCTACACGTCGATCATCTTCAATCCGATCGACCTGGCCGAGAACCTGAAGAAGCAGGGCGGGTTCGTGCCGGGGGTCAAGCCGGGCGCGAAGACCGCCGAGTACATCGATGAAGTGGTCACGCGCATCACCTTCCCGGGCGCGCTGTTCCTGACCGTGATCGCGCTCATGCCGCAATTGATCGCCCAGTGGATCAACGTTCCCTTCCAGTTCGGCGGCACCTCGCTGCTGATCGTCGTGGGCGTGGCACTGGACACGATGGCGCAGTTGCAGCAGCATCTGCTGCTCCGGAAGTATGACGGCTTCATGAAGAAGGGCCGCGTCCGCTTCCGCGGGCGCCAGACGATGGGCGGCTTCTAGCAAGACCGTCGGCACCCTTCGCCCGGCGGCGAAGGGTGCCCTGAGTTCACCATAGTCCGATGGGTGCCCACGCATGATCATCGTTCTCCTCGGCCCTCCGGGGGCCGGCAAGGGCACGCAGGGCGAGCGTCTCGTGACGCGTCTGGGCGTCCCCAAGGTTGCGACGGGCGACGTGCTGCGGGCCGCGGTCAAGGCTGGCACGCAGCTCGGCCTCGAGGCCAAGGGGTTCATGGATCGAGGCGACCTGGTGCCCGATCGCGTGATCCTCGGGATCATGAAGGAGACGCTGTCGTCGCCGGAGACCGCCAAGGGCGTGATTCTCGACGGCGTGGTTCGCACCGAGGCGCAGGCCGAAGGGTTGTACTCGATGCTGCTGGAGATCAAGCGCCCGCTCGACGTGGTGTTGGTCTTCTCGATCGATGACGACGAGCTGGTTCGGCGGTTGTCGGGGCGCACGACCTGCGATTCGTGCAGCACGCCGTTCATGGGCGTTGCGCCCGGTGCCACCTGTCCCAAGTGCGGCGGCACGCTGGTGCAGCGCGCGGATGACGCTGCCGAGGCGGTCCGCCGCCGCTTGCAGGTGTACGCGGCGCAGACCGAGCCGGTGATTCACTGGTTCCGCGATCACGGTGCCCGTGTGGCAACCGTAGATGCCGTGGGCACGCTGGATGAGGTGGAAGCACGTGCGTTGGCCGCCATCGGCCGCTAGCGCGTGGGACGTGATGTGGCGCCGTCATCGAGCGCAGAAGCAGGTCCTTCGCTTCGCTCAGGACGACGGGGGGTGTGCATGACTCAGGGCGGCATGCCGTGATCCAACTCAAGAGCGAGCGCGAGATCGAGGTCATGGCGGAAGGCGGACGGATCCTCGCCGCGACGCTGGACTTGATGCGCCGGTCCGTGCAGCCGGGCATGACCACGGCAGACCTCGATGTCATTGCGGAACGGTTCGTCGCGCAGCACGACGGCGCAGTCGCCGCGTTCAAGGGTCTCTACGGCTTTCCGCGTCATGCCTGCATTTCCGTGAACGAGGAGATCGTGCACGGGATCCCCAGTCCCAAGCGCGTGCTGAAGGCGGGTGACATCGTTTCCCTCGACTTCGGCGTGAAGTATCAGGGGTACTACACGGACGCGGCGATCACGGTGCCCGTGGGAACGATCAGTGCCGACGATGCGCGACTGCTGGATGTGTGCGAGCGCTCGCTGCATGCGGGGATCCAGGCGGCCATCGCGGGCAATCACATCGGCGATATCGGCGCGGCGATCGCGGCGGTGGTGAAGTCGGCCGGGTTCACGACGGCGGATGACCTCGTGGGGCATGGCGTCGGCACCGGGCCGCACGAGGATCCGCAGGTGCCGAACTTCGGGAAGCCGAAGCGTGGAACGCGGCTGGTGCCCGGGCTCACCATCGCGATCGAACCGATGGTGAACGCGGGCGTGAGCGGGACGCGGACATTGAGCGACAACTGGACGGTGGTGACGCGCGACGGGAAGAAGAGTGCGCACTTCGAACACACGGTCGCGGTGACGGACGCGGGGCCGCGGATCCTGACGGCGGCGTAGGGCGTCGCGTCGGTTCGAGGTGGCAGGGGGCGGCGCCGGTAGCGCTGCCCCTCGTCGTTTACGCCAGGCCGGCGCGCATGAAGTGCGCCTCGAGGCTCGGACGCACCCGGGCGCTATCCGTGAGCGGCGCCATGTGCGAGGCCTCGGCGATCTCGTCCAATGCCGCGTGCGGGTTCGCCCGCGCCAGCCCGTGCGCCATGGCCACCGCGGGGCGTCGGGTGGCCGCGCCGTACGCGATCGTGAGCGGCGACGCGCGGTGCCAGTCCGCGAAGGTGTCGGTGCCGTAGAAGATGTCGTACAGCTCGGCCACCAGCTTTCCACCGACGGCCGTGACCCCTGCGCGCGCCTTTGCCGACATGCGATCGAAGGTGCCCGCCCCGTTCCAGTAGTCGATGAAGCCGCCACACCACGCTTCGAAACCGGCGAAGTCGGCAGCAAGAGACTCGGGCGACGTGAAGAACGCCAGCGCTTCTGCCCGTGCCTCGGGGTCGGATGCCGGGTCGTTGCGCAGCGCACCGAAGATGACCGGTTCGTAGACCCAGATGGAGCGCAGGATCGGCGCGAGCTCGGCGGCGAGGCGGAGCGCGACCAACCCCCCGTACGAGTGGCCCACGAGATGAAGCGCCGTCACGTCTGCCGGAAGCAACGCGCGCACGTGCGCCGCGTCAGCGCTGAGTCCGATCCGTTCCCCGAGGGCGACCGGCGGATTCGGCGGATACCCGAGCAGGGACGGTGCGATGACGCTCACGCCGGCGAGCGCCGGGATGCGCTCCAAAAAGCGCCACATCGAGGCTGGCGAGGCCGACGAATGCAGGGCGAGGACGACGGTGCTCATGAGCGAGGAGGCTACGGCCAGCGCGGTGCACTGCCGAGGGTCAGGCGCCGTCGGCTTGCGGCTCGGCGTCGATCATGGGAGGTGGCACGACGGGGACACCCGGCGGCGTACGGCCGGCTGGGGCCATGGCCGGCGCGTCGTCGGCGGTACGGTCGGGCACGTCGTGTTCGCGGGAGACGATGGCGCGTCCCTGCCGCTTGAGGGCATCGCGGAGGAGGAACTCGATGTGTCCGTTGACCGACCGAAGCTCGTCAGCGGCCCACGATGCGAGGGCATCGTGGACCGCC
Organism: Gemmatimonadota bacterium; assembly: GCA_031372565.1. Classification (GTDB taxonomy): domain Bacteria; phylum Gemmatimonadota; class Gemmatimonadetes; order Gemmatimonadales; family Gemmatimonadaceae; genus JACPPC01. Next base: position 14,129 of record JANMLN010000170.1, read on the forward strand.
GGGTCGAGCCGCAGCAGGAAGGGTTTGCGCGGGGCCACCGGACGTCAGTGCGCGCGGAACGACAGCGGCATCATCAGTACATCGAGCCGGCGTTGACCACCGGCTGTGTCGAGCGTTCGGAGCAGAGCACCACGAGCAGGTTGCTCACCATCTGCGCTTTGCGCTCGTCATCAAGCTCCACGATCTTCTTCGCGGAGAGCAGCTCGAGCGCGTTCTCGACCATGCCCACCGCGCCCTCGACGATCTTGGTGCGCGCGGCGATGATGGCGCTCGCCTGTTGGCGCTGGAGCATGGCCTGCGCGATTTCCGGCGAGTAGGCGAGATGGCTGATGCGCGCCTCCACCGCCTCGACACCGGCCTTGGCCAGTCGCTCCTGAATGGCGAGCCGCAACGCGATGGACACCTCGGCCATGTGCGTGGACAGCGACTCGGCGCCCGAGTCGTGGGCGTCGTACGGGTAGCTCGACGCCAGCCCGCGCACGGCCGACTCGCTTTGCACGGTCACGTACTTCTCGTAGTCGTCCACCTCGAAGAGCGCCTCGGCGGTGTCGATCACCTTCCACACGACCACCGCCCCGATCTCGATCGGGTTGGAGTGGGAATCGTTCACCTTGAGCTTCTGCGTCTCGAAGTTCCGGACGCGGAGGGAGATCTTCTTCTTGGTGAAGAACGGATTGGCCCAGAACCAGCCGGGGGTCTTGATCGTGCCCTTGTAGGTACCGAAGAGGACGAGGACGCGCGCCTCGCCGGGTTCCACGATGAAGCTGCCGCAGGCACACACGAAGGCGACCATGCCGAGGGCGAAGCTGCCGAACGTGCGCAGCGGATGTGCATTGACGGCTCCGGCCATGACGCCGCCGGCGGCAACGAGCATGAGCGCGACGAAGATGAGGAGCATGAGCGCGCCTGAGGGGGCGCGGAACTCTTTCTCTCGAAACACAGGAGGAACTCCGGTAGGGTGACATCTAAACGATATCATATGGATATCATGGTGTCAAGGAATCCCGTATCGCGGAGAGAGGGTTCCCCCGATGTCCAAAGATGACAAGCAGTTGCATCGTTGCCCATGGGAAAAAGCCTGGACAGGGATTCCTTCACCGACGCGGAGTTCAGCGAGTTCGCCGAGCGAACACGCGAGCAGTTGAAGGCGCTCAGCTTTCTGCTGGAGCGTGACGGGTTTGGCGAGGGAGCCACGAGCGTGGGCGCGGAGCTCGAGCTCGACATCGTGGATGGCGAGGGTCGACCGCTCGGGATCAATCGCGCCGTGCTCGCGGAGGCGCTGGATCCGCGCTGCACGCTGGAGCTCGACCGGTTCAATCTCGAGATCAACCTGACCCCGGTGATCGCGGCCGGCACTCCGTTCTCGCGTATCGGAGCGGAGATGAAGACCCTGATGGGGCTCCTTGGCGAAGCGGCTGAGCCACGCGGTGGGCGCATCGTGGCGGTGGGAATCCTGCCGACGCTCATGGAGAGCGACCTGCAGCGCGACGCGCTGACCGACCTGCCTCGTTATCGCGCGCTCTCGAACGGTCTTCGGCGCTGGCGCGAGGCGCCGTTTCGGCTGCGCATGGATGGTGCCGATCCACTCGACATCACGGCCGACGACATCACGTTCGAGGGGGCGAACACCTCGCTGCAACTGCACCTTCGCACGTCGGTGGCGGATTTTGCCCGCACGTACAACGCGGCGCAGCTGGTGACACCGGTGGCGCTCGCCATCGGCTCGAATTCACCGGTGTTCTGCGGGCACCGGTTGTGGGACGAGACGCGGGTGGCGCTCTTCAAGCAGTCGCTCGATCATCGCGACGCCGAAGCGGTGCGGCGTCGGCTGCCGGCGCGCGTGGCGTACGGATATGGCTGGGTGCGGCAGGGGGCGTGGGAGCTGTTCGCCGAGGCGGCGTCGCTGTACCCACCGCTGATTCCGCGGCTCGAGGATGAACGCGAGGACGCCTTGGGGATGGCGCGGACTGGCGGCGCCCCCGCCCTGCGCGAGCTACGCCTGCACCAAGGCACCGTGTGGCGGTGGAACCGGGCGATTTACGACTCCGGCATGGGTGGGCACCTGCGGATCGAGTTTCGGGCGTTGCCGGCGGGGCCCACGACGGCCGACATGATGGCGAGCGCCGCGTTCCTGATCGGGCTCACGGTCGCATTCCGCGACCGGGTGGATGCCTTGCTTCCGTCGATGCCGTTCCTGTACTGCGAAACGAACTTCTATCGGGCGGCGCAGGACGGGATCGAGAGCACGCTGCTCTGGCCGGAGGCGGATGCACCGAGTCCGCGGATGGTCAGCGCGCGTGAACTGGCCGGGCGGCTGTTGCCGCTGGCGGCGGAGGGGTTGGCGACGCTTGGCGTCGATGACGCGGAGATCGCGCGGTGCCAGGACGTGATCGAAGGGCGCCTCGCGACGCGCACGACGGGGGCGAGATGGCAGCGACGCGCGCTGGCACAGCTCGGAGACAAGCAGCCCACGCCGGAGATGCTACAGCGGATGCTGGAGGGATATCTGGCGGAGGCGCGCACCGGGCGACCGGTGCACGAGTGGCGCGAGACGGTGTGAGGTCGGAGTGAGCGCGGGGAAGGACGTCGGTGTTGCAGCGGAGGGGGAGAAGCAGGTCCTTCGCTGCGCTCAGGACGACGGATCGCTCAGGACGACAGGGTCTGCTCGATCACGTCCTGCGCGACCCGCGATGCGGCACTGGCACGCGCGAGTGCCGTGGCAACCGCTGCCGCGAGCGGCGCACCGCGCGGGTCCGAACCGAGCAACGCCACATTGATCCGCACGTTGTAGGCCGCGCCGCGCGCGCCCGCTTCGGCGAGCAGCGCCGCCACACCGGCGTCCGACACCGCGTTGCTGTTGCCGTCGCGTGCGACCACCGCCGCGAGCTCGGCCGCATCCGCGCAGGCTTCGGCCGTCTCGAGTGGAACGCGCGCCGCTTCGACGAGCGCGTCGGCGATCTTCGCATCGCGTCCCTCGGCGCCCGGGCCGTCCTTGGGCAGCTTGTACGCGTTGCTCACGCCGGTGTACGCGTCGGCGTCCTGCTGCACGAGGGCTGAGCAGCGCGTGACGAGCGCGGCGGCCTTGATCGCCAGCGCCTTCATCTCGGGTTCGACGCCTGCGTACTTCTTGCGACCGATGGTGAGTCCCGCGACCATCTGCGCGAGCGCCGCGGCGAGCGCGCCCGCATGCGCGCTCACGGAGCCGCCGCCCGGAACGGGGGCCGGACCGGCGATGTCGCCCAGGAAGCCGCTCACGGACGTGCCACCGCTGACGGCGTCGCGCACCTTGCGATCGAGCACCTGTGCGGTCGTGAACTGGGTGAGCTGCAGATGACGAGCGGCGGCGTCGAAGAGCACCTTCTCGGGGACGAGGCCGACGATCTCGCTCCAGGTGGGCGAGACGCCGCGTGCCTCGGCTTCCATCTTCACCATGTCGAAGGCGCGATGGAGCGGTGTCTTGTCGGTGTCCACGAGGTTCATGGAGACCTGCGCCTGCCCATCGACTTCGAGGCCGAGCCCCTTCACGTAGCGAAGTCCACCACTCGAGCCCCGCACGGCCTTGGCGACGTCCTTGGCCACGGCGAGGTTCTTCGCATCACCCAGATAGACGTTGTACGCCACGAGGAACGGGCGCGCGCCGTTGACCGTGGCGCCCGCGGTCGGGTGCACGGCGTTGGGCCCGAAGTCCGGGATGCGCGCCGGGTTGGTGCCGATCTCCGTGCGCGCGAGTTCGAACTCGCCGCGACGGATGTCCGCGAGGTTCTCCCGGTCCGCTCGCGTGGCGGCGCGCTCATACAGGAAGACCGGGATCTGCAGCGCGCTGCCGACCTGCTCGCCGAGTGCACGCGCGAGCGCGATGCAGTCATCCATGGTGGCGCCTTCGAGCGGGATGAACGGGACCACGTCCGTTGCACCGATACGCGGATGTTCGCCCGCATGCGTGGTGAGGTCGATGAGGTCGCGCGCCTTCGCGATGCCGGCAAACGCGGCGGCCACGGCGTGCTCTGCGCCAACGACGAAGGTGCAGACGGTACGGTTGTGACTGGCGTCGCTCGATACATCGAGCACGACGACAGACGGGACCGCCGCGATCGCGTCACGGATGGCGGCGATGACCTCGGGGCGGCGCCCCTCGGAAAAGTTGGGCACGCACTCGATGAGCTTCATGCGCGAAAGCTACAGCACGCCGAGGAGCCAGTCATGGAGCACGCCGTTGCTGGCGACCACCGGCGTGTGCGCGACGGGGCAGTCGGCACCGTCGAGCGTGGTGACACGCCCGCCGGCTTCGCGCACCAGCAGCAGGCCGGCCGCGATGTCCCACGGCGCGAGCTTGAGCTCCCAGAAGCCATCGAAGCGACCGCACGCAACGTCGGCCAGATCGAGCGCCGCGGCGCCCGCACGCCGTACCCCGGCCGTGCTCGCGAGAATGCGTGGCAGCTGTGCCATGTACGCCGGTATCTGTTCGCGGTGCTTGAACGGGAATCCGGTGCCGAGGAGCGCGCGAGCCGGGTCGCGCTCGGTCGAGACGTGGATTGGTTGTCCGTTCCGACGGGCACCACCGCCCGCGGTGGCGGTGAACAGCTCACCGGTGGCAACGTTCAACACGACGGCAGCGGCGATCTCCCCGTCCACGAGCGCGCCGATGGACACCGCGTACCACGGGAAGCCGTGCAGGAAGTTGGTGGTGCCATCGAGCGGATCGACGACGAACGCCGTGCCCTTGGGGGGCACCGTGGCATCGGGCGAGAGTTCCTCGCCGATGACGAGCGCGCCGGGATGCCGTTCGAGCAGGACCTTCCGGATGAGTTGCTCGGCACCTTCGTCTGCCACGCTCACGAAATCGGACGGGCCCTTCTCGGTGACGACGAGCTGCTCGCGCGTGAGCGCATGCGTGCGCAGCAGTTCGGCTGCTTGCGCCGCTGCCGCGACCGCGCTGGCGAGCAGGGCGCGATGCGGTGTGCGCGACGGTGTGGGCGTTGCTTGCTCCATGTGGAAACGCTCCCTACCTTGCGCCCATGTCACGCATCTTCAGCGGCATCCAACCCTCGGGGGAGCTGCACATCGGGAACTACCTCGGCGCGGTGAAGAACTGGGTGTCGATCCAGTCCCGCCACGAGAGCTTCTTCTGCATCGTGGACTTGCACGCGATCACGGTTCCGTACGAGCCCGCGGTGCTTCGCGAGCGCACGCACGCGATGGCGTTGACGCTGTTTGCCGCCGGACTCGATCCGTCGCGCACGTCGGTGTTCGTGCAGAGCGCGGTGCGGGAACATACCGAGTTGCAGTGGATCTTCAACACGGTCACCCCGCTCGGCGAGCTCGAGCGCCAGACGCAGTACAAGGAGAAGTCGGCACGGCAGGAGCAGGTCATGGCGGGGATCCTCAATTATCCCGTGCTGCAGGCCGCCGACATCCTGCTGTACCGGGCCGATGTGGTGCCGGTCGGAGAGGATCAGGTGCAGCATCTCGAGCTGTCGCGCGTGCTGGCGCGGAACTGGAATGCCCGCTTCACGGCCGGCTTTTTTCCGGAGCCACAGCCGCTCCTGGCGCCGACGCGGCGCCTGATGGGCCTGGACGGGCAGGCGAAGATGTCCAAGTCGCTCGGCAACACGATCGGTCTGATGGAAACATCCGAACAGACGTGGGCCAAGCTGCGCCCGGCGGTCACGGATCCTGCGCGCGTGAAGAAGACGGACCCGGGCAATCCCGACATCTGCAACATCTTCCAGTTGCACAAGGCATTCTCGCCCGAGGCGACCGTCACGCACGTCGCTGCCCAATGCCGGAGCGCGGGGTGGGGGTGCATCGACTGCAAGAAGGTGCTGCACGAGCAGATGACCGCGGAGCTGACGCCCATCCAGGCGCGCGCGCAGGAGATGTCGGCCGAGCCGCACCGGTTGGCTGACGCGCTGGGCGATGGCGCGGCGAAGGCGCGCGCGGTGGCGAGTGAGACGATGCACGCGGTCCGTGATGCGATGGGACTGGCCGGAGGATGATGGTGGACCAGATGATGTCGAAGGGGATGCAGGAGATGGTCCAGGTGCTGCGCCTCGACCTGACGGCCACGCTCCTCATCGCGGTCATCCTTGGCGGTGCCATCGGGATGGAGCGGCAGTTGGCGGGCAAGCCGGCCGGGCTTCGCACCAACATCCTGATCTGTGTCGGCACGACGCTGCTTGGCGACCTCTCGATCCGGATGGGCGGCGTGGGAGGACATGCGGGCCCGAGTCCGTCGATGATCGCGGCGCAGGTCATGAGCGGGATCGGCTTTCTCGGCGCCGGCACCATCATGAAGGAAGGGGGGATGGTCCTGGGGCTGACTTCTGCCGCGACCATCTGGATCGTGGCCGCGATCGGCCTCTCGCTCGGGGCTGGACATCGGCTCGAGGCCGCTGGAACCGCATTCATCGTGATGCTGACGCTCGCAGCCCTCGGGCCGCTGGAGCACAGGCTGTTGCGGGCGACACGGATCGTGCCCGCGACGGTTCGCGCCCACCCCGGCACTGCGCTCTCGGTGCTGACGGAGAGCCTGGCCTCCTACGGAGTGAAGGTGCGGCACTCGGCCACCTACGACCATTCGATGGACCGCGTCTTCGAGCTGGTGCTGGCGGGCCCGGCGTCCCAGATCGACATCATCGAGCAGGTGCTGCGGCAGCGGCCGGATGTCTTCTCGGCCCGTATCGGGTAGCTTCCCCGATCATGGAACGGATCATCAAGGCGGCGGTCGATCGGGGAGCGACGGACCTGCACATCAAGGCCGGCGACGTCTTCCGTGCGCGGATCAACGGCCAGCTCGTGCCGCTGACCAAGCAGGCGCTCACGCCCGAGCAGACCAAGGCCATCGCGCTCCGCCTGATTGCGAACGAGGAGGACCGCGCGCGTATTGACCGGATCCTCGACTACGACTGCTCGTGGGGTGCGAGCGGGATCGGGCGGTTCCGGGTGAACATCCTGCGGCAGCGGTCCAGCTTCATGATCGTGCTGCGCGTCATTCCGTTCGAGGTGCCCAGCATCGAGAAGCTGGGACTGCCGCCGCAGTTGGAGAGCGTGGCACTGGCGGAGCGCGGCCTCGTGGTGGTGACGGGGCGGCGCGGTGCGGGCAAGTCGAGCACGGTGGCCGCACTCCTCCACCACATCAACCAGTGCGTCAACCGGCACATCGTCACGCTGGAGAGCCCGATCGAGTTCCTGCATCGCGACTTGCAGTCGAGCGTGACGCAGCGCGAGGTCGGGGTCGATACCGGGACGTTTCGCGAGGGAATGCGCGCTGCGCTGCGCCAGGATCCCGACGTGATCGTGATCGGCGACATGCGTGACGTGGAAACCATGGACACGGCGCTCAAGGCGGTCGAGACCGGGTTTCGCGTCATCACCTGCCTCGATGCGAACGATGTGCCTATGGCGCTGCAGCGCATGATCACGCTCTTTCCGCTGGAGGAGCAGGAGCATGCGCGTGTGCGCCTGGCCGAGGCGCTGCACTCGGTCGTGGCCCTGCGGGCCGTGTCGCGCCCGGAGGGCCAGGGGCGCACGAATGCCGTCGAGCTGCTGCTCATGACGCCGATGATTCGCGATGTGCTCATCGAGGGGACGCGCATCGGGGATTTGCGCGAGCTCATGGCGGCCGCGCGCGAGCAGTGGGGCATGCAGACCTTCGACCAGCACCTGATCGAACTGGTGGAAACGGGGACGATCACCGCCGATACCGCGCTCGGTGCGGCCTCGCGCGCGAGCGAGATGGAGGCGGTGGTCGGCCACTTGCGTCGTCGCACCCCGCTCGGCACGCGCGCGGTGACGCCGCCCGCGGG